>JAQWFD010000093.1 GCA_028704555.1 Desulfobacterales bacterium | reverse complement strand
CTTGTACCCCCGATACCCATTCGTCATAGCGTCTACCCCCCTGCTTTTTTTTTCTTCTCACTCCCGACTCCCTACTCCCTACTCCCTTACTCCCTTACTCCCTACTCCCTTACTCCCTTACTCCCTACTCCCTACTCCCTTACTCCCTACTCCCTACTCCCTCACTCCCTCACTCCCTACTTGATTAAACGGATGCAAGTCCGCCCAGGAAAACTTCCGGTCGAAGCGGATCGGGTGCACCAGAACGGGATCGGTTTCGAACTGGTCGATCAGACGCTTTCGTTTCCGTTGCATCATTTTATACCAGGCAGGGGATTTTCCGGGTTGACGGGTATCGGTATACAGGCCCAGGTAGGATACGGCCGAGGCTTCATAGTATTCAAAGGCGCGCAGCAGCAGCCGGGCGCGTTTTTTATGGATCGGGGTCCGGGCCTTTTCAACTGCGGTTTCCAGCAGGCGGCGGCTTTCGGAAATATCGTCAAAGGTGACCAGCTCCAGGTAATCCGGCAGCCAGAAATGCAGGAACTGGCCGCGGGGGGTAAACCATTTCGTGTTTCTGATCCGCTGCGTCCAGAACGTTTCCCACAGCGTATAATACCGGGCCAGGTACGGGGCAGCTTCCTTTCCAACGGCCCGCTCGTACCATTGGTTCAGGATCTGATCCACATCCGCATACGGGTTCCACATCAGCTTTGCCGCCACATACAGTTTGGGGCCTTCCCCCCAGTTGGGGCAGGCCTCGGCATACACCGCGCTAACCCCGTGGTCAGCGCCGAACCGGTAATATCCGGCCATCTGGTGAAAATAAATCCTGGGCACATGGTACACGCTGCCGTAAATGTAGTCGTACCAGCCGAGCATCTGCGTCTTTTTATCCCACGCGCGGGTCACCTGATGCCCGATTGATTCCACGGATGCATCGATCCACTTCATCCGGTCATAGGTCATGAAGGCGATGATCCGCGGATGCACGGGTTCCATTTGCGGCGGCTCCAGGAGGTTGTCATAGGCCAGGCACCCGAACCATTTATCCGGAAAACGCGCCAGCACGCCTTCGGCTACCGCGTTGGCCCATTTAAAATAGAGCTCCGAGCGGTCCGGATAGCCGGTAAAATTCTTTTGCCCGCTGTCGGCGGCCGCGCAGAGTTCACACTCACAGAACCCGCCGAAATCATTGATGCCAAGGGAATATGTATCGATCTTAGCATCATTCGGAAGCCTCTGGTCACAGGCATTATCCTCCCGGTAGCTGCGTGGTGAATCTGTTTTTTCAAAATACGCGCATATGTTTTTGATTGCCGCATCCACAATACCATCGGCCGAAAGGCACGGCTGCCACCCCTGACTGCGGTTATCTTCCGGAATTTTCCGCTGGCCGTTTTTTAACGGAAAAAACCCGGGATGGCTCTTTTTATAGGTTTGCGGCGGATAGATCCGGTTCAGGTTATGGGAGAACCGGACATGGCCTCTCAGCCGCAGATGGGTTGCCCACTGTCTCTGAACCGGGTTGGGAAATCCGCTCATCTGCCGCGAAAAAAAAACCGGTTTTTCCCGAATCACCGTTCGCGGAACTTCAAAAGACGGACTTTCAGGTACATCCACCCCCAGCGGCCCGGGAAACAGCCATCTCACCCCCACAAACCGCTCTAAAAATTCATATACGCCAAACTGAGCGCCCGAATCGGTCAGGGCGCTGATGACAATCTCATCCCGGCCGCTCGTATCGATCACAAACCCGTCCGGCCACAGGGCCTTCATGCCCGCATAAACCGGGTCTTTTTCGTCAATTGTTTTGATGGATATCGGTACCGGCCGCGGATCAGCTTTTTCTTTTAGAACCGGAACCGTTGCCCCGGTGCGTTTTTCAATACAGGCTGAAAGCTCTGCGGCCGCCGATGTCACCCGGTCCGACGCATCCGGCGCCACCCGGATCCAGGCATTTGCAACCCCGTCCGACACTATCGTCATGGGCTGCTTCGATTCCACATCTCTTAAATGAAACACCCAGAAGAGGTTCAGGCAGATCAGTAATGCTGCAATCAGCTTTAATTTATTACTCATTTTTATTTTCAAAGCAAAAATTGGGTCAGCATGGCTGATTTTCATCACCCAATCTGGGGCAGAAACATACATTCGATTAGCTTTTACCATCAGCTGTTGTGAGATCATGTTTGAACAGTACGATCAAAGTGCCGATTACCGATCTGCTTTTATTAATGCTGTTTATCATATGTATCAGAAGACAAATAACAACAAAAGCATTGATTTGACAGTAGATGATTTTGACAAAACATCAGACGAGACTCTATTACTTATTCTCGAGAATATCCTTGAACAGGATAGTAAAGTAAAAACAGAATATGAAAGAGTTAAAAGCAAACTTCCATATGAACGATTCTATAACGCAAACAAAATTATTTTGGTAGAGGCAACTAAGAATGTTTCAGATTCATTTATAAAGATGTCAAATATGTTTGAAACATTAAATAAGCCTTTACTTACATCCATTAACAGCGCTATGAGTAGCATTATCGTTCCTACTATTGATTTTCATAGAATGACTATTGCAATTGATAATATACCTAAATTTGATTTTCCTCAATTACAGTTAGCGATATCTAGCCTTCCAAAGATTAACTATCCAGAAATAGCATCTGTCTTGGCTAATATACC
>JAQWFD010000092.1 GCA_028704555.1 Desulfobacterales bacterium | reverse complement strand
TGTCTACTTGTCGAAAACAGGGAATTAAGTCAAGCCGTGCACTGGAATTGTTGTTTAACGGCGAGTTGCCAGATTTTGTCATGTAAATGGAAGTATACTAATTTTCAAGCACGCTGAATAGTTACAATATTTATTTCTGAATCCGTTTTTTTAATGTCGCGTTTACGCCAGTGCAAAGACACGCTTTGAAGCAGTCTCCAACCTTCAGGACTTGTTGATTTTCGTACTCAGAGGAATCTGGGATGTCAAAAAGATGATATCAACGACTTCATCATGGAAGCGCTGGCCTCCACCACAAAGGACCTGACGGTGGATGAGATGATTGCCATGGTAATGAAGGCCGGAGAAACTTCGGTCAACACCATGGCCCTTCTGGATGAAGCCGACACCACGGCTTACGGGAATCAGGAAATCACAGAGGTGAACATCGGCGTGGGTACAAAACCCGGAATCCTGATTACCGGGCATGACATGAAAGAACTTCTTAAACAGACCGAAGGCACGGGCGTGGATGTTTACACGCACGGTGAAATGCTGCCGGTCAACTATTTACTGGCCCTGGCCGACAAGGTGGTGGATGCCGGCCAGTGCAATGACTCATATTCCCTGGCGGTCATCGCGTTGAAATTAAAAGAAGTGTTCGGGCTTGAGGATATCAACGACCTGCCGATTTCCTACGATATCGCCTGGTATGATCAAGCCCTGTAATTAAGATGGCGGCCGGCCGAAAGGCCGCAATTTTTCGGGAAATATTTTTGATAAATCGCCGCCTTTCGGTAAAACAATTGGAGACTTCGATGGTATCCAGATTATCTTTTGCCTCAAACGAAGTGGTCCTCAAGCGATAGCGTTCCTCAATCCGCCCGCAAGGGCGCTATTCCAATCACCCGTCTCCCGGTGTCGACATCATAGAGGTGAATTTCAGCATGACCCACCCGGATTGCCCGTCGGGCAGTGTTACATACAGCCAGTCGGGGGCGTAGCCGTTGACGGATAACCGGTCTCCCATGCGGACTTCATTGATCAGGGGAAAATTCATGCCGGGTCCGGAGCGGACGTTGAGAATGGAGACGGTGACGGAGATGTCTCCCCCGATGTGCTGCTGGGACGGGACGACCGGCGGAATGTCCTGGATGATCACCGGCTGTTCAGGGGGCGGCACTACCAGATATCCTCCCGGGTCCCTGCGATAATAGGTCGAGCCGTTGACGTAAAAGGTAATTCCCCCGGCGATCATGGCTCTTGAGCCCAGCGGAATGCTCAGCACCAGCGCTCCTATCGGCGCGGTAACCATCAGATAGCCGGAAGGCCTTTTCTGGTAAAAATCTTTGCCATGGTAGTAGTATCTGTTTCCCTTTACCTGGACACTTTTGCTGCGCGGCGGGAGCCGTTTGACAATTTTTTCCGGACGGTGATTACCCGGAGGGTCTCGAAAGGCATGTGCCGGTGGAGTCCAGTCCATGATGGCGAATGCCGGCAGAAACAACATAATGACAACGGTGCTGACAAAGGTTCGAAAGAATCGGTTTGTCATGAGGATTCTCCTTTGATGGATAGTGTGGAAACGCTTAAGGGCTATCTTTTTGGCCTTTGCGCCGTGAGATAAATTTTATTCAAAAATCAGATCAGGATTTTGAATCATTCGTTCAGCCGGATCTGAACAGAGCCCCGGAAAACGTTTATTTCTGCAACACCTGCTCCAAACACTTGCCAGAAACCGTTTTGGGTACCGAATTCTTTGAGCAGGTTTTTGTGCTTTAAATTTCCCAGCCATGCATTGGGCAGCGGGATTCCGCCCAGGCTGACGCCCTGAATCGCTATGGACGGGGTTCCGCCCTGATAGTGGATGGACAGTCCCGCATGCAGCCGGAGCGTTTTTCCGCCCATAAGCGGGATGCCGGGGTCTATGGGTACGACAAGCTTTAGGCTGATCAGGTCCTCGGACAGGTCGATGGCAATCCGTTGCGCCATTTCCGGCTGATTGGCGATCAGGGCATTGAGCTCTTTTTCCGTCAGGCGGATGGTCCGTCGGGCCCCGCTTTCCGAATAAGGAGCCGGGGTCAGGGGCCGGGCCGGCTCCTGGGTTGTGGTCCGGGAACCGGGATGCTTTTTTCGGGCAGCTGTCTGGAGCTCATTGAGTTTGTCGTCGAGAATCTGCTGCTCCTGAGTGTTTAATCGTATGGGGGTAAATCGGGACGCAAAGATATTGTGTTTGATCCACCAGACCGAAAAACCGACTCCGGCAATGATCAGGACGATGATCACCAGCCGGTACCACCGGCCATTCGATTTTCCGGGAGCGGGCAAAGATTCGGTTACTGAAATTTTGTTCTCAGTGTTCATCGGACCTCACGGGTTGGCAGCGGTTATACTGTCCGGCAGCATCGCAACCGCCCGGACGGGGGAACCATCAGCCTGTTGAATTTTCAGGGGAAAACATGAAAACGTGAAACCGCCTGGCGGCAGCCTGTCCAGATTTGTCAGGTTTTCAATAATGATCATCTCCCGGTTCAGCAGTGTCTTATGAATCGGAAAATCGGTTGCATCGGCCGTATCCGCAGAAATGGTATCCATCCCGATCCCCTTCAGGTCAAACCGGCTGAGCCATGCGGCCGCCGCTAAAGACAATACCGGATATCCGGTAAAATAGGCGCTTGTGTCCCAAAATCTGCTCCAGCCCGTGTGCAGCAACAGAAAATCACTGGACTTGATGGCGTTCTCATTCGGTTTCAGGTCGATGATTTC
>JAQWFD010000091.1 GCA_028704555.1 Desulfobacterales bacterium | reverse complement strand
CTGTCTCGTTGTGTGCCTATCATACCAAGAGTAAATTCTGACCGCACGTACAAAATGGCATCAAACTCATGTGCGGCTGCAACAGCCAGCATATCCTTAAGCTGATAAAAACGGGGATCAAGAATAATCATTTGCTGCACAAACAAAGACAAGTAGCCCGAGAAGGAGCGCCCAAAGGAATCTTGTATGACTAAAACTGCACCGTCAGGTACCGAGTCATTGACAAGACTAATCTTGGGATAGTCGCTGCCGCTGAAAAAAGATGCGCGGTAATTGCTCCTGTCACAATGGCTAATCACGCTTGCAAAGTCTCCGCATTCCGCGCTTACTGCCCCATTGGCACGCCACAACTCCAACCGATAGTTGGGCGAATGCCGTGGCGCCCCATATATCTCCCGATCCAGCACCGACCAGTAACGCCCCAGCCGTAAGCCCTGCACGCCCATCATATCGGCCGCCGACTCCGCCCAGACAAAATCATCACTGACAGAAAAATCGGCAGGGTGCCAGCCCGAAACACTCGTCTGCCGCAGTAAAGTCAGCGTGGCATGCACCGCATTCAGCGCGCCGTAGGGAGTCCAATGATGGTCCGTACGGTAAAAAAGAGACTCGCGAGGAACCCCGAGCCCACGAAAAATCGCAGCGCAATTAACGCGCGGAACCCCATATCGCGCCGTGTCATGCAAAAATGCGGCGTAATTTTCATCACAGGCCAAATCAATGAAGTTACCAACAACGGCCTTCTCATTGAGCTGTTTGGTCGGGATGACAACTTGGAGCATCGGTACGCCCCGCTTCTGCGCCAAGCTATGTACGGCAGAAAAAAGAGCGGCCTCATCCTGGGGGTTTTTAGCAAAGCCATTGAGATAATACAAAAAATCATCGGGACCCCGCACCACGACTTTTGCCGCCGTATCCGCAGGAATAACACGACGCCCCGTAGCTATCAAATACCCCGTGTAGAGGTGATGCACCGCCGTGCTGATAAAATTGAGCTTGGGAACAACAACATCCTTAAGCTCGTATTCATAGCGGTGAAAGTGCTGTGCCGTTCTAGCAGCAGCACGCCAGGCGGTCCATACGCCGGCTTGCTCACGGGCGCGACAATACTCGCGCTCGGCGGCGACGCCCA
The DNA here is from genome assembly GCA_028704555.1 of Desulfobacterales bacterium. Classification (NCBI taxonomy): domain Bacteria; kingdom Pseudomonadati; phylum Thermodesulfobacteriota; class Desulfobacteria; order Desulfobacterales; species Desulfobacterales bacterium. Next base: position 1,640 of record JAQWFD010000091.1, on the reverse strand, counting down.
CACGTAATGCCATTAACAGCGAGCCGACAGCCATCAAAGCCAAAAAGGCCAGGCCGAATACGCGCGATTCGTAGTCATGTAGAGTCATGTACTGCCACTGCCGCTAAAAATTAAAGTAAATAAACGGATTGAAGCTCGACACATCCAAGGCACCAAGAGCCAAAACAATGATGAAGAGTACCCACACGTGCTTGATGATCTGAATAACCAGCCAAGACGGCAACCTACTCTGTAAATACGGCGCAAGCGGCGTCGATGCCAGTCCAGCAACAAGAAATTCCGGCAGATATTCGACCAGGTGCTGCAAAAAAAACCGATCGACAGTCCAAGCATCTATGCTGATCATGCGCCAAGCATACGCCGCTGCGTGTGTCAGTGAATTGGCCCGAAAAAGCACCCAGCCAAACATGACCAAAAGGAAGACCACAGGCCATTGCAATGCCTGAAATAACTTCGGCCAAGCTATTTTTTTGCAGGCCCGCTCGGTTACGAGCAGAACAAAAAAGTACAAGCCCCAAACAAGAAATGTCCAATTCGCGCCATGCCAAAGGCCAGTTAGCGCCCATACGACCAGCAAATTCCATATCAGGCGCCAAGACGAGCTAACTCGGCTGCCCCCGAGGGGAAAATAGACGTAGTCGCGAAAAAAACTCCCCATTGAAATATGCCAACGACGCCAAAATTCCGCTATGGAACGCGATATATACGGGTAGCGAAAATTGGCGGGAAAGTCAAACCCGAACATACGCGCCAACCCGATGGCCATATCTGAGTAGCCGGAAAAATCAAAATAGATTTGGAAGGTGTATGCCAACGTGCCCAGCCAGGCAAGCGGCGCAGTCAATGCCGCTGGTGACATATCAAAACTCAGATCCGCAACCCGGGCCAGTGCATTCGCAACGAGGATCTTCTTCGCAAAACCAATCCCAAACAGCTCAATACCACTGATAAAACCGTCGATACTCTCACGCCGAGTCAGCAACTAGCTCGAAAAATTGTCGAAGCGAATGATGGGACCGGCAATAAGCTGTGGGAAAAAAGCAATGTACAGACCCGTGTCCATAAAGTGCCGGAAGGGCCGCGCTTTGCCTTGGTAAATATCAATGATGTACGACAATTCCTGGAAAGTGAAAAACGATATGCCAATGGGCAGGACAATGGCAAAGTCCGAAGAGCCGCCGAAAAGCTCTGCGGAAGTACGCACGACAAAGCCGAGATACTTGAAGACAAAGAGCAAAGCGACATTGAAGGCCACCGCCAGCCAAAAATACCGGCGAGTACACTGATCATCCCCGCAACTCCGCTCGCAATGGCGTCCAAGAAACCAGTTAACTGCGATGGAGAACAACATGACCAGCACGAAATACGGCTCGCCCCAGGCGTAAAAAAACAAACTGGAGAAAAAAAGTAGGACATTCCGCTTGTGGACGTCCCGCAGCACTACGAAATAGAAAAACAACACTGCGGGTAAAAAGAAGAACAAAAATGGCTGACTCGAAAATAACATCGTAGCCCTGTTATCTTAGTGTCGGGACGCTGTGGCAATCACACTGACTGATATGATGATCAAAAACTCGCCTTGCCCCACTCATGCCGCGATATAAGAAAATCCGACCGATCGGTCCGCGTAGGGGCGGACC
>JAQWFD010000090.1 GCA_028704555.1 Desulfobacterales bacterium | reverse complement strand
ACGGTGAAGATCCCGTTGGTCAAAATATCCGTTTCGGAAAAATTCCTTTTAAAGTAATCGGTGTCCTTGGGGAAAAAGGAGACAACTCCATGGGGCAAGATCAGGATGATATCATACTGGCACCCTATACTTCGGTCATGAAAAGAATTCTGGCCATCACCTACCTGCAATCTATTTATGCATCAGTCATTGACGAAAAGGATACAGAAGCGGCACAGGCCCAGATAGAAGAAATCTTACGCAACAGACATAAAATCAGCACTGGTGAAGATGATGACTTCAGCGTCCGTACCCAAAAGGAAATGCTCACCATGATGACCTCCACGACAGACATGATGACGACCTTACTGGCGGCAGTAGCCGGCATTTCGCTGATAGTCGGAGGTATCGGCATTATGAACATCATGTATGTATCGGTAACGGAACGCACCAAGGAAATCGGACTTCGTATGTCCATCGGTGCAAAAGGAAAAGATATCCTGATGCAATTCCTGACTGAAGCCGTTTTAATCAGTGTAACAGGTGGCCTTATCGGTATATTGCTCGGTGTCATGTCATCGTACAGCATCAAGTGGATAGCGAACTGGCCGATAGAAATTCAGGCTTATTCTGTTTTTCTGTCCTTTTTGGTCTGCTCCGTCACCGGAATATTTTTCGGGTGGTATCCTGCAAAGCGGGCATCCGAGCTGGATCCGATAGAAGCAATCCGCTACGAATAGGATTTCTCAATAGGAATTATAAAAATCCGCCATATTGACACTATACGATCAATAACAGTGTCAATATGGCGGATTTTTTGTTTGGCAAAACAATTGTTGCTTGATCGTTGTTATAAATAAAAAATTATGAACTTCAACAATTTCACCATTAAATCACAGGAAGCTGTTCAAAAAGCCATCGAACTGGCCCAGGGAAGACAACAGCAAGCCATTGAAACGCCACACCTTTTGAAAGGAGTCATGGAGGTCGGAGAAAATGTGACCAATTTCCTTTTCCAAAAATCCGGAGCAAACCCAAATACACTCAATACAGCCTTGGACAGACTGCTCGACAGCTATCCGCGGGTAAGCAATGCCGAACCGTATCTTTCCCGGGAGACAAATGCCGTCATCCAGAAAGCGATTGATTATTCCACCAAGGAAGGCGATCAGTTCGTATCGCTGGAGTTCATCCTTTTGGCTTTACTCACCGAAAAGAATGCCGTCTCTAGCTTGTTGAAGGAAGCCGGTCTCACCGAACAAGTGATGCATGAAGCCATCCGGGAACTGAGGAAAGGCTCCAAAGTCAGCAGCCAATCCGCTGAAGATACCTATAACGCCCTGAACAAATACGCCATCAATTTGAATGAGCGCGCACGTTCAGGAAAATTAGATCCGGTCATCGGCCGTGATGAAGAAATCCGCCGGGTATTGCAAATCCTAAGCCGGCGTACCAAAAACAATCCCATCCTGATTGGAGAACCTGGTACGGGTAAAACAGCCATTGCCGAAGGTCTGGCTCACCGTATCATCCGTGGTGATGTACCGGAAAACCTGAAAAGCAAACAATTGTTTTCTCTGGATATGGGCGCATTGGTGGCCGGAGCCAAATACAAAGGCGAATTTGAGGAACGTCTGAAATCGGTCATCAATGAAGTCATTCAGTCCGAAGGCGAAATCATCCTGTTCATTGATGAAATCCACACCCTGGTCGGAGCAGGCGGAGGTGAAGGAGCCATGGACGCAGCCAATATTCTAAAACCGGCGTTGGCCAGAGGCGAACTTCGAGCCATCGGGGCAACTACGCTCAACGAATATCAAAAATATTTCGAAAAGGATAAGGCCCTGGAACGTCGTTTCCAGATTGTTCAGGTCAACGAACCAGACGAAGCCAGCTCCATTTCCATCCTACGTGGTCTGAAAGAACGTTACGAAAACCACCACAAGGTCAGAATCAAGGACGATGCCCTGATTGCCGCCGTGGAACTTTCAAGCCGCTACATCACCGACCGTTTCCTGCCGGACAAAGCCATCGACCTGATGGATGAAGCAGCAGCCAAACTGAGAATGGAAATTGATTCCGTCCCTGAAGAACTTGATATCATCGAACGGAACATCATGCAGCTGGAAATCGAGCGTGAAGCCATCAAACGCGAAAACGACCAAACCAAGTTATCTCAGCTCAATCAGGAAATAGCCAACCAGAAGGAAGAAAGCAGCAAGATCAAAGCAAAATGGAGTTCCGAAAAAGAACAAATCAACAAAATCCAACAAGGCAAAATCGACCTGGAGAACCTGAAATATGAAGCAGAAAGAGCCGAAAGAGAAGGCGATTACGGCAAAGTGGCCGAAATCCGCTATGGAAAAATGAAGGAAACCCAGGCTGCCATTGACAGTACCAAAGAAAAACTACATCAGATGCAGGGAGATAGCCCGATCATCAAGGAAGAAGTGGATGCTCAGGATATTGCAGACATTGTTTCCCGTTGGACAGGAATACCCGTCAACAAGATGATGCAGAGCGAAAAAGACAAGTTGCTTCACCTGGAAGAAGAATTGCATAAACGGGTCATCGGACAAGAAGAAGCCATTGCCGCTGTTTCAGACGCTGTGCGCCGGAGCCGTGCAGGTTTGAATGATCCCAAACGCCCTATAGGATCCTTTATTTTCCTCGGAACGACAGGTGTCGGAAAAACAGAATTGGCCAAAGCATTGGCAGATTATCTGTTTGACGATGAAAATAAAATGACCAGAATCGATATGTCGGAATATCAGGAAAAATTCTCCGTTACCAGATTAATTGGTTCTCCTCCGGGAT
>JAQWFD010000089.1 GCA_028704555.1 Desulfobacterales bacterium | reverse complement strand
AGGGCATGGGAAAACCCCAGAAGAAGCGGGTCGTTTGCCCGGTGCGCATCCTGGAAGATGCCGAATATCTCTGAGGGCGAACCATTTTGGATCACCTCAGCAAGCTCATACGCACTGCCGCTCCAGACAGTGTGTCCCAGATCGGTCAGATACCTGCATCCTTTTTTGCGAAACACGGCAGCGCGTGCCGGACCTATTCCTGGAATCAGCGTCAGTTCCTGCATGCAGCGATCCCTAATTGTTTCTTCAGAAATCCGGTATTCCGGGCACGGCCAGACGGTTTCCTTTGCAAGACAGACCCCATCCGGAGTATCCATCTCCACTGTACCGGGCAGATCGCCCGAATATCTTTTCCGGGTCTCGTTTTTCAGAAGAATTCCGGGAGTGAATGCCTTACTGAGGACCTGCATACAAACGTTTCAGCATATAAGATAATCCTGATCTTTTTCCATCATACCTGATTCACACCGGTCTGATGCATACCAGCAGAGCTTTGAGAGCTGATTTTTTCTCTGGATCACGGTGTATCCTTCTGCACGTTTTGCGATCGAGTTTAATGCAATGCTCGTCATACACAAAAATCGACCCGGAAGTATATATACCCCAAACCGCGCGGTGCGATAATGCCTCCCGACCCGTTTTTACATTGGAAAAATATCCCCAATTTTCTGGTATTTTTTGGATCTGCCAGTTTATTTGGCTCAAAACACGATGCAAAAAAATGATGAAAAACCAACCTGCCCTGTCAGGAACCCGGGTCTGAATACACATCTTTACAATTACAGACAGCATATCAGTTACTTGATTTTTCATGCTTGAGATTGAAAACCTGCATGTGGAAGTTGGCGGACGTGAAGTTCTGCACGGCATATCGCTGATCGTGCCGGATGGACAGACCCATGTTCTTCTTGGCCCAAACGGATCGGGAAAAACCACGCTTCTTCGTACAATAATGGGCTTTGCCTCCTCCAAGGTGACCGCCGGCAAAATAATTTTCAACGGCGTCGACGTTACGCATAAACCCGTCCATGAACGTGCCAAACTCGGAATGGGCATCATGTTTCAGCGGCCCCCCACAATTTCCGGTCTGAAACTTGGGAAGTTTATTGCTGCAACAAATAATATCGATGAGGACCGCATCCCACACATAGTGGAAAAGCTGCACATGACCAAATTCCTTGACCGGGATGTCAATGCAGGTTTTTCCGGCGGCGAGATCAAACGCAGCGAGATCCTGCAGCTCACTGTTCAGAACCCGTCGTTTGTAATGCTCGACGAGCCGGAAAGCGGCGTGGATGTGGAAAATATGGCTCTCCTTGGAAAAGCCGCCGCATCCCTTCTGGAAAAGGATATCCACATGAAAAACCGTACCAAATCAGGACTCATCATTACGCACACCGGATACATTCTTGATTATCTTGAAGCGGATGTCGGGTATGTTCTGATCGACGGATATCTGCAGTGCAGCGGAAACCCGCGTGAAATTCTTAAAAGTGTGAAATCATCAGGATACAAGGACTGTATAGCATGCCGGAAATGAATGGATTCTCGGGGATCAGCCCCGAAGATAAAGAACGCCTTGCCCTGACAGGGATCCATACCGATTCCATGGAGGGACGTGCGGGAAGTTTTCTTCTCGTAAATGACCACATCCTTCACGCAGGATCGCAGACAGAGGGTGTTGAGGTGCTGATGATCGAAAAAGCACTCGAAAAATACGAGTGGCTTAAGGAATACTGCTGGAACATTGTCCCGGCAGACAAAGATCAGTACACACAGTATGTCGCAGACCACCCGCAGAGAGGGTATGTCATCATCGCCCATAAAGGGGCAAAATCCACCTTCCCGCTGCAAAGCTGCATGTTTCTCCAGGGCGACACGATCCAGACCGTCCACAACATCGTCATTGCCGAAGAGGGATCCGAGGTCCATCTGATTGCAGGATGTGCAAGTTCTCTGAAAACAAAAGAGGGAGCACACTACGGGATCAACGAGATCTATGTCGGCAAAAACGCCAAAGTGACCTCAACGATGATCCACACCTGGGGCGAAGAGATCGAAGTTTTCCCGCGTACGGCGACCGTTGTCGAAGAGGGAGGGACGTTCCTTTCCAACTATGTGTGTATGCGCCCGACTAAAATGGTGCAGATGTATCCGACCGCCTATCTCAAAGGCGAAGGAGCAGTCGCCCGCTTTTCGAGCGTCATCGTTGCCGGAGCCGGTTCCCATATTGATGCGGGATCACGGGCCGTACTTCAGGCGAAAAACACCAGCGCCGAACTGGTCACCCGTGCCATCACCAACGGCGGAACGATCATCTCCCGCGGCGCCATCATCGCAGAAGTCCCCCAGACGAAAGGACACATCGAGTGCCGCGGACTTATATTAAAAGACGGCATCATGCACGCGATCCCCGAGATTGACGGACGTGTCGTCGACATCGAACTCTCTCATGAAGCGGCTGTCGGAAAGATTGCAAGAGATGAGATCGAGTATCTTATGGCACGCGGGCTTTCGGAGGAAGAAGCTACGGCGACGATCATCCGCGGATTTTTGGATGTCAGGATCGAAGGCCTCCCGGATGCCCTGCAAAAGCAGATCGAGAATGCCATCGACTCGGCTGACCACGGATTTTAGATGAAGCTCCATGATGTGAGTGCCGGTCTGCACTCCGGGATGTATGTGTATCCCGGAGATCCGGAATTTTCTTTGACCCGGATAAAAACAGGAGAAGCCTTTATCTCATCCCTTTCCCTGAGCACGCATACCGGCACCCACATCGATGCCCCTTCACACTATTTTGAAAATGGAATCCCTGTTGACCAGCTGGAGTTGGAAAACCTGATCACTCCTGCCGAGGTCGTTACTTCACCAAAGATGCCTGCAAAAAACTGCAAGGCGGTTCTTTTCAAAAATGCGGTTCCATTATCTCTGGAAACGGCTGAAACGCTCCATCTCAAAGGAGTGAAAACAGTCGGGTGTGATACCCCCTCCATAGGAGATGATGATGTTCACCGGTTTTTGCTGAAAAATGAGATGATGATCATCGAGATGCTCGATCTCTCGAAAATCCAGGACGGTGCGTATCAGATGATCGCCCTTCCGCTGAAAATCGAAGGGGCGGATGCTTCGCCCGCACGAGTTGTTTTACTGGATGATATGCTATGATATTAC
>JAQWFD010000088.1 GCA_028704555.1 Desulfobacterales bacterium | reverse complement strand
TATTGAGGGTCGTAGCCGATTTTTGCAATCCAGTCGAGAGCCTTGTCCGTCACCTCTAATTTGATGCCGCTTTCTTCCAGTTGTTTGGTGATGCCGTTCAGTTGCAGATTTACAATCTGTCTGATTTCAGATTGGCTTAATGGCGTAAACATGATCAGTTCATCAATACGGTTCAGGAATTCCGGCCGGATGGTTTGTTTCAGCAATTCGAAAACGGATTTTCTGGTCGATTCCATGACTTCATCCCGATTGGCATTTGTCATCTTTGCAAAGCTATCCCTAATCAGCGATGAACCGATATTGGAGGTCATGATAATGATGGTGTTCTTGAAATTGACCACCCTGCCTTTGTTGTCTGTCAGTCTACCATCGTCTAAAACCTGTAAGAGCACGTTAAAAACATCCGGGTGTGCTTTTTCTATTTCGTCAAACAGGACGACAGAGTAGGGTTTATGCCTGATGGCCTCCGTCAATTGACCACCTTCATCGTAACCTATGTATCCCGGAGGAGAACCGATCAGTCTGGTAACAGAAAATTTTTCCTGATATTCAGACATATCGATTCTGGTCATCTTGTTTTCATCGTCAAACAGATAATCTGCCAATGCTTTGGCCAATTCTGTTTTTCCGACACCTGTCGTTCCGAGGAAAATAAAGGATCCGATAGGGCGTTTGGGATCATTCAAACCTGCACGGCTTCGGCGCACAGCATCAGAAACGGCGGCAATGGCTTCTTCCTGTCCGATGACCCGTTTGTGCAGTTCTTCTTCCAGGTGGAGCAGCTTGTCTTTTTCGCTCTGCATCATCTTGTTGACGGGTATTCCTGTCCAACGGGAAACAATGTCTGCAATATCCTGAGCATCCACTTCTTCCTTGATGATCGGGCTATCTCCCTGCATCTGATGTAGTTTTTCTTTGGTACTGTCAATGGCAGCCTGGGTTTCCTTCATTTTTCCATAGCGGATTTCGGCCACTTTGCCGTAATCGCCTTCTCTTTCGGCTCTTTCTGCTTCATATTTCAGGTTCTCCAGGTCGATTTTGCCTTGTTGGATTTTGTTGATTTGTTCTTTTTCGGAACTCCATTTTGCTTTGATCTTGCTGCTTTCTTCCTTCTGGTTGGCTATTTCCTGATTGAGCTGAGATAACTTGGTTTGGTCGTTTTCGCGTTTGATGGCTTCCCGCTCGATTTCCAGCTGCATGATATTCCGTTCGATGATATCAAGTTCTTCAGGAACGGAATCAATTTCCATTCTCAGTTTGGCTGCGGCTTCATCCATCAGGTCGATGGCTTTATCCGGCAGGAAACGGTCGGTGATGTACCGACTTGAAAGTTCTACGGCGGCAATCAGGGCATCGTCTTTGATCCTGACCTTGTGGTGGTTTTCATAACGTTCTTTCAGACCACGCAGGATGGAAATGGTGCTGGCTTCGTCCGGCTCGTTGACCTGAACAATCTGGAAACGACGTTCCAAGGCCTTGTCCTTTTCGAAATATTTTTGATATTCGTTGAGCGTTGTTGCCCCGATAGCCCGGAGTTCGCCTCTGGCCAACGCTGGTTTTAAAATATTGGCTGCATCCATGGCTCCTTCACCTCCGCCTGCTCCGACCAAGGTGTGGATTTCATCGATGAACAAGATAATTTCGCCTTCGGATTGGATCACTTCATTAATGACCGATTTCAAACGTTCTTCAAATTCGCCTTTGTATTTGGCTCCGGCTACCAATGCGCCCATATCCAGAGAAAACAATTGTTTGCTCTTCAGGTTTTCCGGTACGTCACCACGGATAATACGGTGAGCCAGACCTTCGGCAATGGCTGTTTTACCCGTACCTGGTTCTCCGATCAGGATGGGATTGTTTTTGGTACGTCGGCTAAGAATTTGCAGTACCCGGCGGATTTCTTCATCACGGCCGATGACCGGATCCAGTTTACCTGAACGTGCACGCTCATTTAAATTGATGGCGTATTTGTTCAGGGCGTTGTAAGTATCTTCGGCGGACTGGCTGCTGACCTTGGAGCCTTTTCTCAGTTCCCGGATGGCTTCATGCATCACTTGTTCGGTGAGACCGGCTTCTTTCAATAAGCTCGATACGGCATTCTTTTCGGTGAGCAAAGCCAAAAGGATGAATTCCAGTGATACGAACTGGTCGCCTTCTTTCGTGGAATAATCAATCGCTTTCTGGATGACGGCATTTGTCTCCCGGGAAAGATACGGTTCGGCATTGCTTACCCGCGGATAACTGTCGAGCAGTCTGTCCAAGGCTGTATTGAGTGTATTTGGGTTTGCTCCGGATTTTTGGAAAAGGAAATTGGTCACATTTTCTCCGACCTCCATGACTCCTTTCAAAAGGTGTGGCGTTTCAATGGCTTGTTGTTGTCTTCCCTGAGCCAGTTCGATGGCTTTTTGAACAGCTTCCTGTGATTTGATGGTGAAATTGTTGAAGTTCATAGTTGTTTGTTTATAACAACTATCAAGCAGCAATTGTTTTGCCAAACAGAAAATCCGCCAAATTGACACCGCTATTGGTTGTATAGTGTCAATTTGGCGGATTGTGAATTTTGTTCCTATTCGTAGCGGATTGCTTCAATCGGATCCAGTTCAGAGGCTCGCTTTGCAGGATACCATCCGAAAAATATTCCGGTAATAGAGCAGACCAAAAAGGACAGAATAACAGAATAAGCCTGAATTCCTATCGGCCAGTTTGCTATCCACTTGATGCTGTACGATGACATGACACCGAGCAAGATACCGATAAGGCCACCTGTTACACTGATTAAAACGGCTTCAGTCAGGAATTGCATCAGGATATCCTTCCCTTTTGCACCGATGGACATACGAAGTCCGATTTCCTTGGTGCGTTCGGTTACCGATACATACATGATGTTCATAATGCCGATACCTCCGACTATTAGGGAAATGCCGGCTACTGCCGCCAGTAAAGCCGTCATCATGTCTGTCGTGGAAGTCATCATGGTGAGCATTTCCTTTTGGGTACGGACGCTGAAGTCATCTTCTCCACCAGAACTGATTTTATGTCTGTTGCGTAAGATTTCTTCTATTTGAGCCTGTGCCGCTTCCGTATCCTTTTCGTCAATGACGGATGCATAAATGGACTGCAGGTAGGTGACGGCCAGAATTCTTTTCATGACCGAAGTGTAGGGTGCCAGTATGATATCATCCTGATCTTGCCCCATGGAGTTGTCTCCTTTTTCCCCAAGGACACCGATTACTTTAAAAGGAATTTTTCCGAAACGGATATTTTGACCAACGGGATCTTCACCGT
>JAQWFD010000087.1 GCA_028704555.1 Desulfobacterales bacterium | reverse complement strand
ATCCCGGAGGAGAACCAATTAATCTGGTAACGGAGAATTTTTCCTGATATTCCGACATATCGATTCTGGTCATTTTATTTTCATCGTCAAACAGATAATCTGCCAATGCTTTGGCCAATTCTGTTTTCCCGACACCTGTCGTTCCGAGGAAAATAAATGATCCAATGGGGCGTTTGGGGTCGTTCAGACCAGCACGGCTTCGGCGCACAGCGTCAGAAACGGCGGCAATGGCTTCTTCTTGTCCGATGACCCGTTTGTGCAATTCTTCTTCCAGGTGAAGCAGCTTGTCTTTTTCGCTCTGCATCATCTTGTTGACAGGTATTCCTGTCCAACGGGAAACGATGTCTGCAATATCCTGAGCATCCACTTCTTCCTTGATGATCGGGCTATCTCCCTGCATCTGATGCAGTTTTTCCTTGGTGCTGTCAATGGCAGCCTGGGTCTCTTTCATCTTTCCGTAGCGGATTTCTGCCACTTTGCCGTAATCGCCTTCTCTTTCGGCTCTTTCTGCTTCATATTTCAGGTTTTCCAGGTCGATTTTGCCTTGTTGGATTTTGTTGATTTGTTCTTTTTCGGAACTCCATTTTGCTTTGATCTTGCTGCTTTCTTCCTTCTGGTTGGCTATTTCCTGATTGAGCTGAGATAACTTGGTTTGGTCGTTTTCGCGTTTGATGGCTTCACGCTCGATTTCCAGCTGCATGATGTTCCGTTCGATGATATCAAGTTCTTCAGGGACGGAATCAATTTCCATTCTCAGTTTGGCTGCTGCTTCATCCATCAGGTCGATGGCTTTGTCCGGCAGGAAACGGTCGGTGATGTAGCGGCTTGAAAGTTCCACGGCGGCAATCAGGGCATCGTCCTTGATTCTGACCTTGTGGTGGTTTTCGTAACGTTCTTTCAGACCACGTAGGATGGAAATGGAGCTGGCTTCGTCTGGTTCGTTGACCTGAACAATCTGGAAACGACGTTCCAGGGCCTTATCCTTTTCGAAATATTTTTGATATTCGTTGAGCGTAGTTGCCCCGATGGCTCGAAGTTCGCCTCTGGCCAACGCCGGTTTTAGAATATTGGCTGCGTCCATGGCTCCTTCACCTCCGCCTGCTCCGACCAGGGTGTGGATTTCATCAATGAACAGGATGATTTCGCCTTCGGACTGAATGACTTCATTGATGACCGATTTCAGACGTTCCTCAAATTCGCCTTTGTATTTGGCTCCGGCCACCAATGCGCCCATATCCAGAGAAAACAATTGTTTGCTTTTCAGGTTTTCCGGTACATCACCACGGATGATACGGTGAGCCAGACCTTCGGCAATGGCTGTTTTACCCGTACCAGGTTCTCCAATCAGGATGGGATTGTTTTTGGTACGCCGGCTTAGGATTTGCAATACCCGGCGGATTTCTTCATCACGGCCGATGACCGGATCTAATTTTCCTGAACGTGCGCGCTCATTCAAATTGATGGCGTATTTGTTCAGGGCGTTATAGGTATCTTCAGCGGATTGGCTGCTGACTTTGGAGCCTTTCCTCAGTTCCCGGATGGCTTCATGCATCACTTGTTCGGTGAGACCGGCTTCCTTCAACAAGCTAGAGACGGCATTCTTTTCGGTGAGTAAAGCCAAAAGGATGAACTCCAGCGATACGAACTGATCGCCTTCCTTGGTGGAATAATCAATCGCTTTCTGGATGACGGCATTTGTCTCCCGGGAAAGATACGGTTCGGCATTGCTTACCCGCGGATAGCTGTCGAGCAGTCTGTCCAAGGCTGTATTGAGTGTATTTGGGTTTGCTCCGGATTTTTGGAAAAGGAAATTGGTCACATTTTCTCCGACCTCCATGACTCCTTTCAAAAGGTGTGGCGTTTCAATGGCTTGCTGTTGTCTTCCCTGGGCAAGTTCGATGGCTTTTTGAACAGCTTCCTGTGATTTAATGGTGAAATTGTTGAAGTTCATAATTTTTTGTTTATAACAACGATCAAGCAACAATTGTTTTGCCAAACAAAAAATCCGCCATATTGACACTGTTATTGATCGTATAGTGTCAATATGGCGGATTTTTATAATCCCTATTGAGAAATCCTATTCGTAGCGGATTGCTTCTATCGGATCCAGCTCGGATGCCCGCTTTGCAGGATACCATCCGAAAAATATTCCGGTAATAGAGCAGACTAAAAAGGACAGAAAAACAGAATAAGCCTGAATTTCTATCGGCCAGTTCGCTATCCACTTGATACTGTACGAAGACATCACACCGAGCAAGATGCCGATAAGGCCGCCTGTTACACTGATTAGAACTGCTTCAGTCAGGAATTGCATCAGGATATCTTTCCCTTTTGCACCGATGGACATACGAAGTCCGATTTCCTTGGTGCGTTCGGTTACCGATACATACATGATGTTCATGATGCCGATACCTCCGACTATCAGGGAAATGCCGGCTACTGCCGCCAGTAAAGCCGTCATCATGTCTGTCGTGGAAGTCATCATGGTGAGCATTTCTTTTTGGGTACGGACGCTGAAGTCATCATCTTCACCAGTTCTGATTTTATGTCTGTTGCGTAAGATTCCTTCTATCTGAGCCTGTGCCGCTTCCGTATCCTTTTCGTCAATGACTGATGCATAAATAGTTTGCAGGTAGGTGATGGCCAGAATTCTTTTCATGACCGAAGTGTAGGGCGCCAGTATGATATCATCCTGATCTTGCCCCATGGAGTTGTCTCCTTTTTCCCCAAGGACACCGATTATTTTAAAAGGAATTTTTCCAAAACGGATATTTTGACCAACAGGATCTTCACCGTTGGGGAAAAGTGTTTCTACAACGGTTTGCCCGATTACACAGACTTTGGCTGATTCCTTGATATCTTTTTCTGTGAACATCTGACCATCTACAACCTCATATTTACGGATATCCAGGTATTCCTCATTGACACCGGTCATGCTGGTATGCATGTTGTTCGCTCCGTAGATGGCTTGTCCACTGCTGGTTACTCCGGGTGAAATGGCTGCAAAGTAATTTGATCCGTCTCTGATGGCTTCAAAATCTCCCATCTTGAGGGTCTGCATTTCGTCTGCACTCATACGTGCACCACCGGGACCATTGTCTGCTCCGGGACGTATGTTCAGCATGTTGGAGCCCATTTCGGAAATCTGGTTCCTGATGCTTGATTTGGATCCTTGTCCGATGGCCAGCATGGCAATGACCGCTGCAACACCGATGATGATACCCAGCATCGTGAGAAAAGTACGCGATTTATTGTTGACCAATTCGCGAAGTGATATTTTGATTGCATTTGAAAAATCCATGATGTCTGATGTT
>JAQWFD010000086.1 GCA_028704555.1 Desulfobacterales bacterium | reverse complement strand
TACCCTGAAGTGGACACGAAAAACTGGAATGTCTGGATCAATATCTACAAGGGCCGTGACGGGTCAATGGAATTCGAAAAACAGCCTTTTGGCAGCTGGCCAACTGCAACGAGTTGAATGGTTAAAACTTCTAAGGGCTCGCTCAGAAATAAGTTCGCAAGTTTAAGTGTTGAGGCGCCTGTCTGGCAAGGCACGAAAGCCGCACAATCAAGCATATTCCGAGCTTTCGTAACGCAGCCAGCCAGGATGCATCGGCGCTTAAAATGGGAAGTTATTTTTGAGTGAGCCCTAACGAAGGGGACATGTAAAGGTAGCTGGTGTTCATTGCATGGCCAATAGAAAAGCATCAAAAAAAGGATAGATCGTGGTTCGTTCCTCACACGATCTATCCTTATTCGTTGAACGAAGACTCTTCCTGGCGTTTCATATCCAAGTCCATGCGTTCGGTGCTGATTGGGTTGAAACATCGGGCGCTCCAGATCGCTGTTATGTCTGGAAGAATGCGAGCAGATCGGCGTTGATCTGGTCCTTATTGGTAGAGCAGAGGCCGTGCGGCAAGCCCGGATAGGCTTTCAGCGTGGCCCCTTTGACGATCCTGGACGAGAGCATGGCCGAGGCGCCGATTGGCACGATCTGGTCGTCGTCGCCGTGCATAATGAGCGTCGGGATGTCGAACTTCTTGAGATCGTTAGTGAAATCCGTCTCGGAAAAGGCCTTGATGCAATCGATGACGGCTTTGAATCCGGCCTGCATCCCCTGAAGCCAGAACGAGTCCCGCACGCCCTGCGAGACCTTGGCGCCCGGCCGGTTGGCGCCGTAGAACGGTTCGGTGAGATCCTTGAAGAACTGCGAGCGGTCTGCAAGCACGCCGGCGCGGATTTTGTCGAACACGGCGATCGGCAACCCGCCGGGATTGGCGGCCGTTTTCAGCATCAGAGGCGTCACCGCGCCTATCAGCACGGCCTTGGCCACACGTTTGGTGCCGTGGCGGCCGATATAGCGGGCGACTTCGCCGCCGCCCGTGGAGTGCCCGACATGGATCGCTTTCTTCAGGTCAAGCTTTTCCACGAGTTCCGCGAGATCGTCGGCGTAGGTGTCCATCTCGTTGCCGCTCCATGGCTGGCCCGATCGCCCATGGCCGCGGCGGTCATGGGCGATGCAGCGGTATCCGCGCTCGCCTAGAAACACCATCTGGTCTTCCCATGCGTCCCCGCTCAGCGGCCAACCATGGCTGAAGACCACGGGTTGCCCGCTGCCCCAGTCCTTGTAATAGATCTGCGTGCCGTCTTTCGTCGTGATCGTGCTCATTGTTTGCCTCCTTTTCAGTCGCAACGGTTGTCAGCCAAGGTTCTCTGCCGCAAAACTCCAGTTAATCAGTTTATCCAGCACTGCGTTGACATAGTCCGCGCGGCGGTTCTGATAATCCAGATAGTAGGCGTGTTCCCACACGTCGATGGTCAATAGCGGCTTCATGCCTTTGGTCAAAGGTGAATCCGCATTGCCGGTCTTGACCACCTTGAGCTTGTCGCCATCCAACACAAGCCACGCCCAGCCGCTGCCAAACTGAGTAGTTGCCGCAGTCGCCAATTCCTTCTTGCATGCGTCCAAGGTGCCGAAGGAAGCCTCGATCTTTTGCTTCAAGGCTGCGGGCAGTTTTTCGCCACCGTTAGGTTTCAAACTACTCCAGTAAAACGTATGGTTCCATGTTTGTGCGGCATTATTAAAAATCGCGGTTTTGTCCACTTTACCGGCTGTTTCAGTTATGATTTTCTCTAAATTCAGTCCGGCAAACTCGGTCCCCGCAACCAGCTTGTTCAAGTTATCGACATATCCCTTGTGATGTTTGCCGTAGTGGAAGCCGATCGTATTTGCGGAGATGACGGGACCCAGCGCGTTATTCGCGTAGGGCAGGGCCGGTAGGACATGGGGAGATGCACTTTTAATCTTGTCATTGATCATCATTTTGTCTCGTCTGTGGTGACGTAAAAGCCTAACGCGAAGCTGTGAGGCGGCATGCTTTTCGCCGTCTTCACCAGCGCGATGTTATGCAATCTTTTACTGAAATCGCGTCTTTTCAACATACCGGCTTTGTGAGCGATTTTCTCTTTTTTTTGCCTTCAATTTTTTCGGGTGGATCATTTATAAAAACTTTCCCGAGTCCAATCGGTGAAGTTAACGTTCCGCCATTTTTTTCTTTACTTATTCCATCTGAAAAACCGAGATCAACAGGAACCTTACCTCTTCCGCCCTGTGCATCTACTACATAAACAGGGCGTAGAAATCCTGTGGTGTTTCCGCAAAGGTCTCTACAGATCTCTTTACCTCGGTAAACTTCTGTTCTAAAATGACCTGTCCCTTCAACCAGATCGGCATAATAGAGATAATATGGTTTTATACCCATTTTCCCGAGGCCGTGTACCAAGTTTCTCATTACATCCGTATCATCGTTCACTCCTTTCATTAAAACAGTCTGATTTCCTATGGGAATACCCAGTTGTCTTAACACGTTAACGGCCTCGTAGCTTTCAGCAGTGATTTCATTGGGATGATTAAAGTGCGTGTTTATATAGAGTTGCGGTTCTTTAATTGACCGGGGGGTGTGTTTTCTAAGCACCCCGATAAGTTCTTCATCTTCAATAATCTTTTGCGGCCAGACACATGGGACTCTTGTCCCTATTCTTATCAATTGAACATGTTGTATTTCCTTCAGTTTTGACAGGACATCATCGATTTTATTGTTGGACATAAGCAACGGGTCTCCACCAGAGATTAGTACGTCTCTGATGTCCTCGTGAGAGGCAATGTATTCAATTCCCTTTTTTATGTCCTCTATACCTGGATTCTTGCGATCATCACCTACCTTTCTCTTTCTCGTGCAGAACCTGCAGTACATTGCGCACTCGTTTGAAATAAGCAATAAAACTCTATCAGGATACCGATGGACTATTGTCCTAGGCCCACCAAGCGGTATATCTCCTTCCTCGTCTAGGGGATCAGGTGTAAGATCCTTATAATGCTCAAGCTCACCGATACCAGGAATTGCCTGTTTCCAAATGCCATCATTTACCTTTTCAATGAGGCTGAGGTAATACTTATTTACTCTCATAGGGTATTTGGCAATTACATCCTTTAGTTTTGGCTCGATTGCCACATTCTGCCCAGAAAGCCATCGCTCCAAATCCTCGAATGTTTTTATTGAGGTAACTATTCAGCGAAAAAACAAAAAGTAGCTAAAAAAAGACTTGACAGGGTTTTTCTGAAAAATTTTAAAATTCAACTTGATATGACTTTATTGTCGTATTCCGATAATAATGAATTTGATAGGGC
>JAQWFD010000085.1 GCA_028704555.1 Desulfobacterales bacterium | reverse complement strand
GAGCCGGATGTGTTCCGGGTTTTATCAGCTCGGATCCCGTTGGAATGATCCCAATGCAGATACGTTTTACTTTGACTGACGTGATCCCGTAGGATGCGATCGCTCCGATGTTGAACGGCAGGATCTTTGTTCCAGCAGGAAGTATCAGCTGACCTTTGCGGATGTCTTCTCCCGGCGGTCTGATGTATGATCCGGGATTGACATTTTTGCGTATGACGATCTCTTTTGGATCTTCATCTGTAAACCAGGTATCCTCGATTTTTATGACAGCATCGAATTCTTTTTTGACGACGTTTCCGGTGTTTACCCGCTCAAAGTTTGTGAGGGTGACCGGGGTCTGGTCGCCTGCGGATTCTGTTTCCTTTGCGACAACCGTAAATCCGTCCATTGCTGCTGTGGGGACTTCCGGAACCGAGTACTTCGCATATATTGATTGTGCAAGAATCTGTCCGCTGGCGTCGAGGAGGTTTATCTCCCGTGACCCGATGATTGCCGGCGTTTTTTTGACAATATCCACTGCATCTTTCAGGCTGATCTGATCAAGATAACGTTTTACCATAAGAATACCTCCACAATGTCCCCTTTTTCGCATCCGTCACGGCCGGCCGGGACCCTGATATAGCCGTCGCTTTGTATGAGCGTATGCAAAAGACCGGATTTACCAAGGACAGGTTCTGCTTCTCCGTTTTCACTGAGTTTGACTCTGACGAGATCTTCTCTTCCTTTTTCTGAGGGAAAACTCATTGCGAGGGGTGCGTTGATTTTTCGCGGTTTTTCCCGTGCTCCCGTCATTTTTGCGAGAAGAGGGCCGGCAAAAAGCGTGGTGATCATATAGGTCGAAGCGGGATGTCCCGGCAGGCCCAGGATCGGGACATCATTTATGCTTCCAATGATCGTGGGTTTGCCGGGAGCGACCGATACGCCGTGGACATGGACTTTTCCCAGAGTGGCGATGACGCGTGAAGTGACGTCTTTTTCATCTTTTGAACTGCCGCCGGAAAGGATGACGAGATCGCACTCGGCGGCTGCTTTGGCAGCAATTGGTGTCAAAGCTTTTGCATCGTCCCGGACGATCCCGTAGAATACGGGCTTTGCTCCGCGTTCCGTCATGAACGATCTGATGAGTGTGGTGTTTGTGTCGCGTATCTGTCCGAGTTTCGGTGTATCTGCGGGCAAAACCAGTTCATTTCCGGTTGAGATGATCCCAACCGCCGGACGTTTTCTGACCAGGACAGGGTCGCAGCCGAAGGCGGCAAGAACACCGGCTGTTTGTGCGTTGATCCGGTGACCGGCTGGAAAGACAGGCTCCCCGTTCGAAAAGTCTTCATTGTATTTCAGGACATCCAGTCCGGGACTGGCAGCTGTTTTGATGAGAAGCACGTCGCCGGCGAGTTCCGTGTTCTCCTGCATTATTACGGCGTCGGCTCCCTTCGGCATATGGCCTCCGGTCGGGATATATTTTGCTTCTTTTTCTCCGAGAGGTTCGGCGGTGTTCTCACCCATTGGGATCCTGCCGGTCATTTTCAGAAGCTTTGGTTTGTTTTCTCCTGCGCCAAGCGTATCTGCGGACCGAACGGCATATCCGTCTTTAATGGAGCGGTCAAATCCCGGAATATCTTCGGGAGATGATATTGGTTCTGCGAGGATCCTTCCGCAGGCATCTTCCAGAGGAATGTATTCGGCAGGAAGAAGTTTTCCCAGTGAGAGAAGGATTTGTTCCGCTTCTTCAACGGATACGAGTTTCAGAAATCTCATGCGCGTCCCCGGGGTCTGGCCGTGCTTATTGGGTTGTATCCACTCTTCATTCATATGGAGTGGTTTTTCCAAACGCTTAATGTTAGCGTAAGGGGCTTCACCTGTGGTGTGCTGGCGGGCCGATAATCCGGACCACGTATTTATCATTATTAATCATGTCAAAAAGAATGATTGATATATCAGCTCTTTCATACCGGGTATAAACACATCACATTGGGTTTTCTGACTGAATTGTGAAGGGGTTATATTATGGTTACATTCAGTCCTGCGCAGGTTTGCGTGAAAATTGGAACCGCTGGTGTTACAAAAACCAGTCTTCCGGCATTCAATATGCTGGTTCGTGCATTTCTTGCCGGCGCCTATGTGGCAATGGGCGCTACGCTTGCAACAGTGAGTTCGACCGGTGTCGCAGATATTTTCGGCCCGGGAATCGCACAATTCATCGTTGGTGCGGTTTTCCCGGTTGGGCTGATTCTTGTTGTGTTCACCGGTGCTGAACTTTTTACCGGCGATGCGATGTTTGCTCCGATGTCGATCCTTCAGGGTCATATAGGAATGAGAAAACTCATTTATCTGTGGATCTTCGTTTACGTCGGAAATCTTCTTGGATCTGTGTTCATGGCGTTTCTGGTCAGTTACGGCCCCTATTCTTCGTGGGATGCGCTTGGCGCCGCAACGGTAACGAGTTTTGGTCTTCGCGCGATCCAGATAGGGGCCGCCAAAGTTGCCTACACGGGAACGATGGGTCTTCTCTCCTGCTTCTTCAAAGGAATTCTTTGCAACTGGCTTGTGTGTCTTGCATTGTTCCTCGGTTTTGCCGCGGATGATGTGATATCCAAGATCGCCGCTCTCTGGTTCCCGATCATGGCTTTTGCGGCCTCGGGCTTCGAACACTGTGTTGCAAATATGTTCTTCATCCCTGCAGCGATCATTACGAATGGATTTACCGGAAACACTGTCACAAATTTGAATTGGGCCGGGATGTGGACGAACAACATTATCTGGACAACGCTTGGCAACATTGTCGGTGCAGTCGTTTTCATGGCGATCGTGTATTATTACTGCTACAAGTCGGAGATCTGTACATTATGTGCAGAAACCAAGGGGGGTAAAGCGTAACATCGCTTCTCTCTCCCGCCTCATTTTTTGTCTTATCACGCGTGGAATGCGCCGTTTTTTTTCAGAAAAGAAGAGGAGAGATGATAGAGTCTTTCCTCTTTTTTCTTCGCGCGCGAAGCTGCTTTGTATTCAAAAGTTCAGGATCCCGGTAAATTACCTGAAAAATTGATATGCCTGGTTAATTTTCCGGGTTAACTCTCTCAAAACCTTCTTTTCTTTCCGGCCCTTGTTCATCATCGGCAGACGGATTTTTTTGGTTTTATTGACGCTGTTCTCGAACGGATTTTGCCGGATATGACGGAATGTAAATAAAGTTTTTGTTTCTTCGGTTTCCCGGCGCTTCTTTTCACCCGGGGCTTTCCGCGCATTCGGAAAAATGTTTTATGTTAATTTATTTAAGTTTACTAAAACGAATATTTTATTTAATATAATTGACCTTGCGAAATTTGCCGCCTCTCAGTTTATCATGATTCTTCATATCATTTGGTATGATTTAAATAGGAACTACTCCAATCTGAAAATAACGCAACCCGGTTAGGTATTTTCCCGGCAGGGTTGTGAGGTGTTTATTTATGGTCACATTCAGTCCGGCGCAGGTATGCGTCAAAATTGGAACGGCCGGCAAAGGTAAATGCAACCTTCCAGCATTCAACATGCTGGTT
>JAQWFD010000084.1 GCA_028704555.1 Desulfobacterales bacterium | reverse complement strand
ATACTATAATGAGTATGGAATTAAGTTATGAGGTCGATTTCAGGGAGCGTGTGAAGAATCAAATGAGAATTCTTTGAGGTTCTCCAAGCCAAATGGGCAATATGATACGATCAGCATTTACAATCGCCCGATTCTGGGGGTTGTCCGTTGACTGATGAAATAGCCCATGAAATGTCATACAGGTGTTTTGGCGCATGATTTCCGGATGCAAAAGATATGGTGTATGATTTGAGAAAAGCCATTGCTATTAGCCCGTTAAAAGACGAAGATGAGAACGACAGCATCACCGGGAGCACCGAATCATAGATTTTCTACCAATTTTTATCGGATCAGGTGTATTCATGTAAATTTTCAAAAAAAATGACATAGAAGAAGCCCTGCAAATTTCGAAATAGAATAGACAAGTGAAAAAGCAACCACTAAAATAAAGTAAAAAAACAAAGGCAGCCAGAAACAACATCATGCCGATATTCGAAAACTACCAGGGGATATTATCTGAATATGAAGTGACGGAGCGCAGTCGGCCGCGGGTCTGTCCGATGTGCAAAACAGCTCGTAAGCTTCACCGTCATGGCACGAGAGGCCGCTATGCTGGTTATTG
This sequence comes from Desulfobacterales bacterium, assembly GCA_028704555.1. NCBI lineage: Bacteria > Pseudomonadati > Thermodesulfobacteriota > Desulfobacteria > Desulfobacterales > Desulfobacterales bacterium. The sequence goes on along the minus strand of JAQWFD010000084.1, from coordinate 3,157 downwards.
CCAGATCAAGGTTGGCCGATTTTATTGTCCTGCCTGCAACAGGACGGTGACCGTGCTGCCGCGGCAACTGCTCAGCCGGTTTCTTAATCCAATGCGAGACCTGCTGCTCATGCTTAAATCCCGTTTGACAGCGGCGACAGAAACCTGCAGTCGCCAGTTGTCGCGCCATTATCTGGATCGTTACCGCGAACACGAATCGCCGCTCATCTTGCTTTTGCGGGAAAGTGGCCTTTTAGCTTGGATTCCGCCGGATCCAAAAGAAAGAGCCGCAATGGTAATCACTGCAGCCCTCCAAGCAATTGCGGTCGAAGCAGAAGTCGTGCAAGATACCTACTTCGCCCAATTCAAACGCCATTTGCTGGCAAAAAGAGTTTACCACGTCAAATTGAAAAAATGAAGTCTGGATATCCCACCCTAGCTTTGCGTTTTCTGCCAGCCACAAAGCCTGTAGAATCGAAATCGGGCCGCCCGATTCGAAAAAGCAAGGAGATTTGAGGAAATGACAGAAAAAGAGAAAGAACAGGTCGCACTGTTCCGGTATGGGCTTATTTCGCCTGTGCTCAATGGCCAGGCAAGCCATATCCGCAACTATTTTGCCACCCAGTGCGATCGGATTCACGAAGTTCCGGTCTATGGATACAAGCAATTTTCGGAAAAGACTTTGTGGCGCTGGCTGCATGATTATCGGGTTTCCGGCTTTGAAGGTTTGAAGCCGGGCGTCCGTGACGATCTGGGCAAAAGCCGTAAGGTCAGCGCAGAAAAGGAAGCTCGGCTGGTGGCGATGCGTGAGATGCGGCGGGAGCTGCCGCTGACCGTCTTTTATGACGAACTGGTCAAGGAAGGCGAAATTGTGGCTGGAGAAGCATCGTTCGCAACGATTTACCGGCTGCTGCGCAAATACGATCTGGTGCGTCAGGGTGTACGCAAGCAAGGGGACCGCAAGCGGTTTGTCCACGAGAATGTCAACGAACTCTGGCAGGGCGATGCCATGGAAGGTCCCTTCGTACCCTTTGAAGGCCGTAAAGTCAAAACCATCCTGCTGGCTTTCATTGACGACTGTTCCCGACTGGTTCCCTATGCCATGTTTGCCCCGGACGGGCGGTTGTCCTGCATGCTCGAAGTCCTGCAGCAGGCCCTGATCCGACGTGGGATTCCCCGGCTGCTTTATCTGGACAATGGCAAGATCTACCGGTCCCAGACCCTGCAAATCGCCTGCGCCAGCCTGGGGATCACGGTGATTCACACGCAGGCTTATGACCCCCAAAGTAAAGGTAAAATTGAACGGTTCTTTAAAACCGTCCAAACCCGATTTACTCCGCTCTTGCGGGAAAAACCGGCCAGCAGCCTGGACGAGCTCAACAGTCGTTTTTGGACCTGGCTGGAAGAAGACTACCATCGCCGACCACACAGTGGCCTGGAAAACAAAATGACACCCCTGGACCGCTTTTTGTCTCAGGTCAGCCTCTTAAGACTGGTCCATGATCCGGAAAACTTAAGCAAAGTCTTCCTGAATCGCATCCAGCGCAAAGTCCGTCACGATGCAACCGTTTCTGTCCGCAATATTCTGTTCGAGGTACCGCCGCGTTATATTGGCCAGACCGTTGAGATCCGCTACAACGACCATGATTTTCTCATCTACGAAAACGGTCATGAGCAGGACCGGATCACGGCAGTCAATTACCATGACAATGCCCATATGAAAAGGCAAAGCCGCATCTCATTTACAGAACTGGCAGGTGAACGGTGATGTATAAGGCCTTCTATTCACTGGCAACAACCCCCTTTACCAAAGAAATCTCGACCAAAGATACGTACCCCTCAACCTGTGCTGCCGAGGCCGCTGCCAGACTGGCTTATCTGCAGCGGACCCGGGGAATTGGTCTTCTGACCGGCGAACCCGGTGCGGGTAAGACGCTAGCGATCCGTACCTTCTGCGAGACATTGAATCCGGGCTTGTACAAGCCGATGTATCTGCCGCTGTCAACACTGACTGTGACCGATTTTTATGCAGCCATCTGTTATGCGCTGGGCGAAACGCCGAGATTTCGCAAGATTGATAATTTTATGCTGATTCAGCAAACGATCCTTTCCTTGTACAAAAACCGCGGGATTACCCCAGTGATTGTCATGGATGAAATGCAATTGGCGCGCGATGCGTTCTACCAGGATCTGAGCATCTTATTTAATTTCGGCATGGACTCGGAAACACCATTTATCCTGTTGCTGGTTGGTCTGCCGGTGCTCGGTTCCCGCTTGAATGCTGCCCAACACCGGGCTTTCAACCAACGCATCCTCATGCGCTACCGCTTTGACCCGTTGACCGAATCGGAATTGGCGGAGTACATTGCGCACCAGATGCTCGTTGCCGGGGCCAACCACACGGTCTTTTCAGAACCCGCGGTCCAGGCAATCCATGCCTTGACCCGCGGCTGGCCCAGGTCGGCCAATTCGCTGTGCAGCAGCGCGTTATTGGCTGGTTACAGTCTCAAAAAGAATGTAATTGATGAGGAAGTTATTCGCATGGCTGCTGAAGATGCCGGAATTTGAAAATATGTGATATCTCCAGCTCAAAAGCGGGATCGGACATTATCTGCCGATTCCCGCTTTTCAATTTGCTTGATATCTTTGACATCGAATTTGATATTTTGAATCTGAGGACTGTTTCCCCGCTGACCTTTTTCGTGATAAATGGGATCCCATGATTTTTGAAATGCTACAGAAATTGGCTTCGCGCACATCACTGGCCGCAAATGAGCTGCCGGTCAAATCTGCGTTGCTAAAATCAGAGCCACGAAGTGCGCTTGCTGAAAATTTTCCATTATGAGCGGTAACGCCTGCAAAGTCGCTCTTGGGCAGGTTGCTTGCACTGAAGTTTGTCAGTACCTGCCGTTCCAGTGAGCGGGAGAGATTGGCAACTTCCTGAACGGTCTGTTCAATATCACCGATACTATCCAATGTCATCTCAAAGGCTGTTTCATCGTCCTTGCCTTCGGCTTTAAGTTCGCGGAACCGCTCCTGTAAATCGGAGAGCAGATCAGCTTTTAGTTCGGCGACACTTTTTATTCCATCGTATGGCGCAAAAACGCCATTTAAATAGTTTGTCAATTTTTCATTCATAATAGTCAACTCCTTACAATAAGCTATCAAGCACGCGTTT
>JAQWFD010000083.1 GCA_028704555.1 Desulfobacterales bacterium | reverse complement strand
CTGAAACTCGGGGTCAGCATCCTCGCAGGCTCCTTAACCCTGGGCGCCATGTCGCTTCCGGTCATTATCAGCACCACCGAAGAAGCCCTCAGAAGCGTGCCCGACACGTACCGGGAAGCGTCTCTGGGGCTTGGCGCCACCAAGTTACAGACGATTATGCGGGTAGTGCTCCCTACCGCGATGCCCGGCATCTTAACCAGCGTCATTTTAGGCATCAGCCGGGCCGCAGGAGAAACCGCTCCGATCATGTTCACGGCCGCGGTATTTTATACACCGCACCTGCCCTCCTCAATATTTGATGAAATCATGGCCCTGCCCTACCATATTTATGTACTGGCAACCGCCGGAACGGAAATTGAAGCCACGCGCCACCTCCAGTACGGCACCGCGCTGGTGCTGATCGCACTGGTGCTGGGCATGAATCTGATCGCAATTGTATATCGGGCACGGCTGAGGAGAAGGTTGAGCTGATGGCTGTTGACTATCAGCTACCAGCCACGCCATTTCAGATTTCGGGCAGCGCAGCTCCTTACGAACAAGGAAATTTTATGAAGCAATCAAGTCATACAACAACGATGAACAAGCCCGTTAAACTTTCGGCTCAACAGTTAAATTTCTTTTATGGTGATTTTCAGGCACTGACGGATATTTCTCTGGATGTTCATGAAAAACAGGTCACAGCATTGATCGGCCCGTCCGGATGCGGCAAGAGCACGTTTTTGCGATGCATTAACCGCATGAACGACCTGATTCCGACCGCCAGGACCGAAGGCGCCATCCTGATGGACGATCAGAATATCCTGGATCCATCTCTGGATGTCGTCACGCTCCGAAGCCGGGTCGGCATGGTATTTCAAAAACCCAACCCCTTTCCCAAAACTATTTTTGAAAATGTCGCCTACGGCCTGCGGGTCAATGGCGTCAAGGACAAGCAGTTTATTGCCGAGCGCGTTGAAAAAAGCCTTGAACAGGCTGCGCTGATGGATGAAATCAAGGACCGGCTTCACGATTCCGCCCTTGGGCTCTCCGGAGGACAGCAGCAGCGGCTGTGCATTGCCCGCGCCCTGGCGGTTGAACCCGAAGTGATGCTGATGGATGAACCGGCCTCGGCCCTGGATCCGATTTCCACCCAGAAAATTGAAGAACTGATTCACACACTCAAAGACAGCCTCACGATTATCATCGTCACCCACAACATGCAGCAGGCCGCCCGGGTTTCGGATGTGACCGCTTTTTTTTACATAGGAAAACTGATCGAAATGGACGTTACCGATACAATATTTACCCGCCCGAAACTCAAACAGACCGAAGACTATATTACTGGACGGTTTGGATGATGAACTTAGCGCGCGGACTAAGGAGCGCTATCGCTTGAGGACCACTTCGTTTGAGGGACGCTATCGCTTAAGGAGCACTTCGTTTGAGGCAAAAGATAAAAAACATTTCAGCCACAAAAAAACGCAAAACTCACAAAAACATTACCCCCCCCCTTTTTTGCGTTTTTTGTGACTCTTTACGGCTATCAATAGCGCCCTTGAGGGCGTGTTTAGGAGCGCTATCGATTAAGGGATTATAGAAAAATCAGGACACCGGGGCTGAAAATATCAGACGATTAATTTGAGGAGGCATTTATGGCAGAAAAGCACTTTCACAAGGAACTGGACAGAATAAAGAAAATGATCCTTTCTCTGGGCGCGCAGGTCGAGGAACGCTTCCATATGGCCATCAAAGCCATAGAGAACAAAGACGCCACAATTGCCAAATGGATTATCGACTCGGATCACGAAATCGATGAAACAGAAGTCAACATCGAGGAGGAATGCCTTAAAATTCTTGCCCTTTATCAGCCGGTTGCCGTTGACCTGAGGTTTATCATCGCCGTAATCAAAATCAACAATGATCTGGAACGAATCGCCGATGAGGCGTGCAACATCGCCGAACGGCTTGCAATCATCTTAAAGCATAAGGATATAGACATTTTCTTCGACTATTCCATTATGTGGGCAAAAACAGCCGATATGCTCAAACAGAGCCTGGATTCTCTAATCAACCTGAACAGCGGTCTGGCAAAGCAGGTCATCCATGCGGATGACGAAATCGATCATCTGGACAACGCGGCCTATGACGAGATTAAAGCCCACATGCATCATCTCCCCGAGCATATGGGCTACTGGATCAACCTTATGTACATTTCCCGCCATATTGAACGGATCGCAGACCACGCCGTCAACATCGCAGAGGAAGTCCTGTACCTGATCGAAGGAGAAATCGTGCGCCACGGGGAAATATCATAAAGATTCCCCCTGCGGGTGGATGACCGCTATCGCTTGAGGAGCACTTCGATAAAGGACCACTTCGTTTGAGGAACGCTATCGCTTAAGGAGCACTTCGTTTAAGGCAAAAGATAAGAAACAGAAAATTTTATTTTATAACATCCTCAAGAGTGCAAAACTTCCGGCCATCAAGCGCAGCGTCCATCAGTCTTTAATCTGAGAAATATGCGTAATCTGTGGATAAAATATAATCCCTATACGATAAATTTATTCAACGGTCAGAGAGGCAGGCGCTCGACAGCATCCAGAAGACGCCGGGAATATCCGGACTCGTTGTCGTACCAGACCTGAATCTTTACCATGCTTCCCTGCACCACACAGGTGGACAGACCGTGCACAATGCCCGATCTCGTATCGTTGACGATATCGGCAGACACCAGCGCATCTTGCGTATACCCCAATATTCCCTCCATGGGACCTTCGGCAGCCGATTTCAGAGCGCTGTTCACCTGTTCGGCAACGACCACCTGATTCAAATCCGCGACAATATCGGTAATGGCCCCGACCGGAATCGGTGCACGGATTGCCAGCGCCCGGATGCGATCTTTCAACTCCGGCAACACCATCACCGTGGCCTCATCAGACCCCGTACTGGTCGGAATCAGTGAAATAGCCGCGGCCCGGCCCCGGATGGCTTTTTTCGCCGCCCGGTCCACCAGCCCCTGGGTGCCGGTGTAGGCATGGACCGTGGTAACCATGGCCCGGTTGATCCCGAACCGGTCCAGCAACACCCTCAGCGGCGGGACCAGAGAGTTTGTCGTGCAGGAGGCAGTGGAAATAATCCGGTGATATTCCGGGTCAAATTCGTGGTCATTCACACCGACGACCAGCGTAAAATCGGCATCCCTGCAGGGCGCGCTGATCAGGACGCGCTTTGCCCCTGCCTCAATATGTTTGGCGGCAAGCGCTCTTGTGCTGAAAAATCCGGTACTCTCAATGACCGTATCCACCCGCAGCTCTTTCCATGGCAGCCGTGCCGGATCTTTTTCCGCAAACACCTGCACGGACCGCCCCCCCATGCCGATCACGCCATCCCCGACCTCCACCGGAAACGACGCAGGACCGTGAACCGAGTCATATTTGAGCAGATACGCCAGGTTATCCAGAGGCACCAGGTCGTTGACCGCCACAACCTGAATATCATCCGGATTCTGGTCCATAAAATGTCTCAACACCAGCCGCCCGATACGGCCCAGTCCATTGATGGCAATCCGTTTCATAGTCGATCTCCTCCTTGTTATAGTTTTCACGCAACTGCACTAAGAAGCATAACTTACCGCCCGTTCGCTCCGCTCAGCCAGCATTTTTTTTGCGTGCGTGAGATAAAATTCATGGTAACTATTCAGCGAAAAAACAAAAAGTAGCTAAAAAAAGACTTGACAGGGTTTTTCTGAAAAATTTTAAAATTCAACTTGATATGACTTTATTGTCGTATTCCGATAATAATGAATCTGATAGGG
>JAQWFD010000082.1 GCA_028704555.1 Desulfobacterales bacterium | reverse complement strand
ACAGTCCGGTAACAAAGATAAACTTCGTGGTTGACACGCACATAAAGTCTCGCCATACAGCCAATGGAGTCCTTAAGCAGGCTGGCTTACCTAAACAGTTTTGATTGAATTTTAAAAAAATCCGCGCCCATCTGTGAAGATCCGTTGGGAAAAAAGAAATATTATCCACAGGTTACACAGATTAAAGAAAAAGAAAGAATATTATCCACAGATTACGCAAATTGCACAGATTAAAGAAAAAGAAAAAAATTGAGTGCTTGAATTTAAAAATAATCTGTGTAATCTGAGTAATCTGTGGATAAAAATATGATCTAAATAATCTGTGGAAAAAGATTATCCGCGCCAATCCGCGTAAATCCGCGGCAAAAGAATAAAAGCGCAGTCTTGAAAACGAAGAAACCAATAAACCAATGGAATGTCCCCGAAATGTCCCCATCGGATAAAAAATGATACCTGAAATCAAACATCTCGGAGCAAAAAATTGTGTCACAGGCTCATGCCATCTGGTGCAGACTCATCCGGATTCAGACAGCGGTGTAAATATCCTTGTGGATTGCGGTAAAGCCTATGGCAATGACCCTGAGCTTGCCTTTGAGCGGTTTCCTGTTTTACCACAGGATATTGATTATCTGTTTCTGACCCATGCTCACATAGACCACATCGGCCGGGTGCCGGACCTGATCGACGCAGGATTTCAAGGTGAAATCATCTGCACCCATGCCACCAGAGCGCTGCTAGTTCCCATGCTCCGCGATGCGCTCTCTTTTACGCATAAAAGCGACCAGCAGGTCCGGCACCTTGAAAACGCCATTGACGACCTTTCCTGGGGCTTTGAATATCACGAACAGTTTGCCCTGAAAAAAGGCATCCGCTTCAAACTGGGCAATGCCGGACATATTATGGGCTCGTGCTTTATACGGTTTGAATTTCCCCGAAACCCGGCAGGAGAGTATACGGTAATTTTCTCAGGAGATCTGGGATGCACCGACACCCCCATCCTGCCCGATCCTGACCCACCGGATGCCTGTGACCTGCTGGTGCTTGAATCCACCTACGGCGATCGGAATCACACCGGCAGAAAGCACCGCATCGGCCGGCTCAAACATCTTCTCAACCGGGCCCTGGCAGATAAAGGCATCGTCTATATCCCTGCATTTTCCCTGGGAAGAACACAGGAGCTGATCTATGAACTGGACAGAATCAATACCCCGGTTCCTGTTTTTATAGATTCTCCGCTCGGACTGGAAATTATACGTCTGTATTCAAAACTCGATGAATTCTGGGACAAAGAGGCAAAAGCACTCAAGGCAGGCGGTGATCATCCCATTGATTTCAAAAAACTGTATGCCGTGGAAACCTATCGGGACCATCAGCAGCTTCTGGATATAAAAGGCCCGGCCGTTATCATTGCCGGCAGCGGCATGTGTACCGGCGGCCGCATCCTGGACCATCTGAAACACGGTCTGGATGACCCGAAAAACGACATCTTTTTTGTGGGATACCAGGCACAAGGAACCCTCGGGCGGCGCATCATTGAGAAACAGGTTGCCGTCAAGGCCGGTGTGCATTCCCTGACAGGCTACTCCGCCCACGCCGATCAAACCATGCTGGTCAATTGGGTAAAATCCATGCCCCGACCCCCGAAAGAAATCCGGCTGGTACACGGGGAAGCAAGGGCAATGCACGCATTGGGGTCAGTATTGGGGGTCAAACCTTGATTTACTGCCCTCTGACCTCTGTCGTATATAGCCATAGAAGAGAGTGGGCATAAAACATCCGATGTTACAAAAGTTTTAGGAGTGAAGCGGGTGAGCGTTCATAATGGGGCGAAAAAAAGGAAAAAATTTTTTGAAGGGTTATCCAAACAGGTGAATTAGAGTGATAAACTAATAAAGTTACCAGCGTCCCCCCTGTTCACGACAGCCATTTCAATGTCAAGGGTTCGATAGAGGATACAAATTTTTTACCTTTACGATCCATTTAATGCCCTGCTATATAAATTAAAAGATGAGAATCATTTATCAGATACTGATCTTATAACAGGCAAATATTTTTGTCTACCTACTTAGGAAGAATCTACCATGAATATTGCTGAAAAGATTTGTCAGGAAGCAAACCGGCTGCCTGAACCTTTAGCACGAGAAGTTCTCAACTTTATTGAGTTCATCGAAACCAAGCATGGATTGCGTGATATCCGAACAGACCATCTTATGCTATCGCAGACACCTGCCATGTATCACGTTTGGGATAACTTGGAAGATGAGGTATGGAATGACATGTAAGCCCGGTGAGTTGGTCGGCATCCCGTTTCCCTATTCGGATTTAAATACTAAAAAAAGACGGCCTGTTCTCGTCGTGACCCCTCTCGACAGTCACGGTGATTTTATGGGCTTAGCGGTTACTTCGGTACCTACCGTAGAATCGGCGGTTGGCATTAATGAAAAATCGATGGCCATCGGCCGGCTGCCTAAACCGAGCTGGATACGTATTGATAAAATTTTTACATTAAGTGAAACTATTATCGTTAGGAACTATGGTGCCTTGGATGCCGCTGTGTTTCGGAAGGTTGTGGAGAGGCTGTGTGATTACCTTGGCTGCAGCAGTCTGTAAGTACATAAGCCAGTCAGCGAGCCTTCAAACTTTAGATTTTTAAAAAAAAATAAAGTCACAAAGTAATGTCCCCGAAAGTTTTCTGCTAAGAGCGGTTATCTCCCAGGCAGGCTTAAATGTGGCGGATTTTATAAAGAATCTGTAAACTGTTGAAAACGGTAAGGGGCGGTTATGGTTCACACTGAGGCTGAAAAGTATCAAAAGCTAATAAACTATCAACGTCCCCCTCGATCACAACAAATAAATACGAAGGTAAAGGTGAAAGCATGCAATTCAATGCAATAATTGAAAAAGATAATGATGGGTATTTTGCCTATGTGCCTGCATTAAAGGGTTGTGTAAGTCAGGGGGATACTATGGAAGAGGCGCTTAATAATATTAAGGAAGCTGTAGAACTCTATATTGAAACTCTACAGCCGGATCAACTGGCAAAACTCAAAGAATCAAATTATTTTATTGCTCCTTTAGAGGTCAAAGTAGCTCATGCCTGTTAAGCCTGATCGATTAACTGCTTCATTCCCTTTCATGCAGGAAAAATATTGCATCCTAAAATTGTTAAAGAGTTATTTGAAATGATCAAGGATGATAAGGACTAAACAGCCCCATTTATCCGCCGGCAAGTTCCATATCAACAAAAAGATCCGCGCCCATCCGCGTAAATCCGAGGCAAAAATATGCCGTAAATCCGCAAAAAAAATATGCCACGCCAAGCCAGACTCGATGCACCATTAAGAGCCAGAGGTCAGATGGCAGAGGCCAGACGACAGAGATCAGAGATCAGAGGCCAGATGACAGAGAACAGAAGCCAGACGACAGAGATCAGAGATCAGAGGCCAGATGACAGAGAACAGAAGCCAGACGGCAGAGATCAGAGATCAGAGGCCAGATGACAGAGAACAGAAGCCAGACGGCAGAGATCAGAGATCAGAGGCCAGATGACAGAGAACAGAAGTCAGACGGCAGAGATCAGAGATCAGAGGCCAGATGACAGAGAACAGAAGTCAGACGGCAGAGGACAGAAGTCAGAGGACGGAGGGCAGAGAACAGAGGCCATAGGGCAGAATACAGACGACAGATCACAGAAACACCAGTAGCGGGAAAACCTGAATGAGAATTGGAAGCTTTCGGAACCTTATCGTTTATCAAAAAGCGTTTGATCTACAGCAACAGATTTTTATTCTAACAAAGAATTTCCCAAAGGAGGAGATGTATTCCTTGACGGACCAAGTGCGCAGATCATCGCGTTCGATTGGAGCCAACATCAGCGAATCGTGGCAAAAGAGATGCTATGTGGCACATTTTGT
>JAQWFD010000081.1 GCA_028704555.1 Desulfobacterales bacterium | reverse complement strand
AGGTTGGTGGCCTCCACTACCAGGCGCTCGCCTTCGCTGTGCACATGCACGCACTCCAGAATCGGTAGCGTCGTCCTCGCCTGGATTGCAGGCATCACATCCGCCACCAGTCCCTCAAAAACTTTCGCTTCAATCTTCATTTTTCATTTCCTCCGTTAGGTTCTGGCAATCTAGCACAGGTTGCCGCAATTCGTCAATTGCACGGAACGCGTTCCATGCTTTCGACTTCAAAACGTAGCATTTACACGAACCCTTGGCACGTATTCGACCTTGAGCATTGCATGAGCCCACTCACAAACCGGGACGACCGTCCCACGTGTCAATCGGCTCTGGATCGAGTTTGGGATGCCGGTCTCCATCGGCCCGATTGTGACCACGGTCTTGCGCCGATAGCTGTACCGGTCGTCCAGGATCGCGCCGATCCACTCCGAGCGCGATGCTGTCAGGTTGACGCCTAGCAGGTCATGAATAATCACAATTCCGTTTGCGTGCTTGATTAGCTTAGCAGTTGGCGAGGCTCCAGAATATGTCATCCCCTGGTTTTCTTCGTTGCGGATTCGGGACACCAACTCATCCATCCGCCAAAATTGAGCGCCTACGCCGTCAAGTTGCGCCCGCCGAAAGATAGCCCATGCCGCAACGAGCCCATCGCCAAGGATACACAGCAGTGTATTGTCACTTTCGTACCAATTCTTAATTTTGTTTTCGGTCAACAACGGGCACTTGGCCAGGCTGGCCGATCGAAACTCAGGCGGTATATCCTGATACGAGATCGGGACAGCGGCAACCGGCTTTTCGATTTTGCGATAGCAGCGTTCGAATTTGCCAAGGTTGACCTTTTTGATTCCGTACTCCGCCAACTCGAAATCGTTTTTTTCGTCCAATGCACACGACCCGCACAAATACAGTCCGCCAGCCTGCGGTATAAAAGCCCAATCATCTTTTGAGCCAAAATACATCGCGCGCCCAAAGACCTGGTGATTCGCCTCGATCAACACGCCTAACTGTTCACATCTGATACATCGCACATCGTCACTCATCTATCACCCCATTCCCTGATGGAATATTCTAGCTAGCTCCGGATTGACATTGGCCACGGGCTTCCCATTCGCGCGCCTCAGCACCTGTCCAGGCGGTGGCGTCGGATTGGTGCCGCTGAAGACCACGCCGGTCCAACAGTGATCGGCTGACTGCTGCAAAAGATAGACGGCCTCCTCTGGCGAGTATGGCGCAAGATGCTTAATCGCTCGTGTGATCGCGCCAGCCGTCATGAACTTTTTCAGGTCACGCCGTTTTTCCGCCCACTCGCAAAACGCGTCGGTAAAATCCTGCCTGTCAAATTTCCCCGGTCGCTCGATTTTGCCGGAAAGGAAATCCGCAACCGCCATATCGTGTTTCCGACTAGCCGAAACAGATTTTGTTTTAGGTGTGTGTGTAGCGGCAACGTCAGTTGACGCATCTCCCTCGCGCGCGCCCACGCGCGTAGACACACTTTCTTTATTTTTAGACTTACAAGTATCAGAAGATTCTTTAAGAGAATATTCTTCTCTTTCTTTACTTCTTATATTCTTGTCTGTGGTTAGTTGCTGGTTAGTTGCTGGTTGATCGCTGGTTAGTCGCTGGTTAGTCGCTGGTTGATTGTGTGTTTCAACGCACTGGTAAATCTCGTAATTCAGGACGGTTACAACCGAAAAAGCGTTGGTTGATTTTACGGTAATGAGAGGACCTCCCTCTTGAGAGGGTTCGGACAACCTCCGAAGTGCCGTTCGGATCTGCTGTTCAGAGAGACCCGTTTCGTCGGATGCAATCTTGCGCCCAAATACGAATTGACCAGGCTCCAATTTCAACGAATGACCGTTTCTAAAAATGGTCCTTTCCTTGTAATTCGCCTTCAAAATGCAGTATGTAAAAAGGTGCCAAATGGGGGGATTGCTGAAGAATTTATTGAATACGGATTTTCTCCAGATCTTAATCCATCCGCCGTCATTTTCCATGCTACAACCAACGCCTTTCTGATTTGTGACCTTTTCTATATAAAGTAATTACCGGCAACGGGAAAGGTGACCGCTGTCCCTTGGTAGCTAGCCAAGGTTAGCCGGTAGCCGGGAGAGTATGAACGCTATAATATATCACAAATCAGAACGGCACGCTTTCTTCGCCATAGTCGTTTTTATCTTCGTAATCTGGCTCTTGTCGCGTTTGTGTCCGGTTTGCACCATTGGCTGGATTGTATCCACCTTGCTGCGGTGGCGATGATTGCGATGGTTTCCATTCGGCCTTTTCGATCTCGCTTTTGATAATCCAGACAGGCACGCTCAAACGTGAAACATAGCAGACGATTTTACTCTTTTTTGTGCCGTCTTTGCCTTCCCAGTTTTCCTGCTTAATGCGGCCTTCAATCTCGATTCTTGATCCTTTTGATAGGATCCTCATATCCTCAGCTCGCCGCTCAAATGCAGTGCAGTCCAGAAAGGTTGTTTCCTCCGTTCCGTCCTTCTTTTTGTAGTTGTTGGCCAACGTGAATTTCGCCACACAAAGACCGCCTGGCGTGTATGTGATTTCAGGATCGCGTGTCAAATTTCCATCAAATTGCAGTGTATTCATTTGCCGTCTTTCTCTGTTGGGTTACGCCTTGATATTGATCATTGGTAGGACATAATGGACAAGTTCTACAAGATCGCTCTGCAATCGCATCACCTCTAAAATATCCTTGTATGCCATGGGCGATTCATCAAGTGTTTCAGCCTCCACTTTTGCTACCACGCCGATCATTTGAAATTTGAAATTATCCATGCTCAATTCTCGTTTTGCCTGCTTGCGACCCATGACACGACCGGCACCATGACTGCTAGAATACAACGATTCCGGGTTACCTTTACCGCAAACAATGAAAGAGCCGTCGCGCATGTTACCAGGGATAACGCCCATCATGCCATTTTCGGCTTGCGTAGCGCCCTTCCGATGGATCCATAATCCGTCACGAAGTTCTGCATGGTTATGATTGGCGTTTATCCTACTTCGAATGTCAATTTCGCCATCGATAATAGAGCTCATGGCGGCGCCTACACGACTTGCAATAAGGAGTCGATTTTCAAGCGCAAACTCAAGCGCCCACGACATATCATTGATATATTTTTTTCCGTTTTCGCTATCTACGCCAAACCCGAAATGCCCTTCTCGAACTTTTCCATCTCCAGATGCCATGCGCATATATTCGGTTGCTATTCCATGGCCTATGCCCCTCGATCCGGAGTGAATGGTAACCCACACCGCGTTATCTTCATCGTATCCGATTTCGATGAAATGGTTGCCTCCGCCCAAGGTTCCTAGATGCGAAAACCCGCCGCGCTTTTCAAAAGCAGATCGTCCAATATCGGACAATCCGCCAACGTTAAGGTTTGATGGTACTGGATGTTCGTTGACAGTAAATCCGACCGGCACATATTCGTAAATCAATTCGAAAATATCTTTCGAATATTCCATGACATCGTCATGATCAAACGTTGTTGGGACTGCACACATCCCGCAACCAATATCGTAGCCGATCCATGATGGTACAATCACGCCATCGGTAGCCACGACAGCCCCAATTGGTAACGAGTAGCCAGTGTGAGCGTCTGGCATGAGCGCCCCCTTGACCGCGAAATCCTGACCCATCGCGCTTTCAAATTGATCAAGCGCCTCCTGTTCGACATGCTCAGCATAAATTTTAATTGGTTTTCCCATCGCTCGCCGCCTCCGTAATCATCTCGACCGTTTCCATTGTGCAAACATCAGAAGGCACGCACCGAAGCACGCGCCACCCTAATACCGTTGCTGTATTGTATTTCTCCATGTCGCCCTTAAATCCTGACCCACGCGTATGCCTGCCGCCGGTCCACACGCCGCCCTCAACCTCTAGTGCGACCAATAAATCAGGCCACGCGTAATCAAAGCGCCATCGCCGGACAGGGTGAAACCGATATTCCTGCACAGGCTCAGGCAGTCCGTGATCACGGCACAGTTGCGCGAATATCGCAGGATTATTCCCGATTCCGTTACTCCTGCGCCGGGTTGTTTTTGGTTTTCTCATGGTTTTTGCCAAATAGC
>JAQWFD010000080.1 GCA_028704555.1 Desulfobacterales bacterium | reverse complement strand
GTACCATGTTCAGGGTTGCCATCTCAAAGAAGTCATAATTGCAGTTCTCCAACTGAATGCAGTGACGGCGGGTCTTTTCGGCCGTGTTAACCAACTGCCAGCACTCCTCAACGGTCAGCGCCGCCGGAACCTCCAGTGCTACGTGTTTTCCGTGCTCCATGGCATAAACGCCAATAGGTGTATGCAAGTCCCAGTGGGTACAGACATACACCAGATCTACATCGGCCCGTTCGCAAACCTGTTTCCAGTCTTCGGGACCGGTATAAGACTCGGCCCGGGGCAAACCCTTTGCAACAAGGATCTCGTTGGCATTGTCCACGTTTTCAGGCACCACATCGCAAAGCGCCACCACCCGGACACCTTCCAGGAAAGTATACCGGCGCACCGCTTCCGAGCCGCGCATTCCCAGGCCGATAAAGGCAATGCGCACCGTATCCAGCGGCTCGCACCTGAGTTCCAGTACATCTTTAACCCCCGGCTCACGGGGAGGCTCCGGAAAATTGATTAAATATTGGTTGTTGTTGCACGATAGCAGAAACGCCACAGCCAAAAATGCTGTTGCGATGTAAAAAAATCTTTTCATAACTGTGAAATTGACGAAATACCTAAATTATTTATTATAACCACTCCTTCCGGAGTTATGTTAAAGACAAAGCCGAGGGAGATAATATGCTCAAAGTCAAAATCGGGACGGACGGCTGCATAGCGTTCCAGCGGGAAGTAACAGTATTGGAGAATGGTTTCGGATTTTGACTGTTTCTGCATAAAAGCCAGTTTGGTAAGGGTGCGTTTTATAACCGGCTGAACAGTAGAAAAGTCACTGAGCGGAAATTCCAAAACGGAGCCGTTGCGGTCTGTCAGGCGTATTGTAAAGTCGATAAACTCGGCATCATCTGAAATCTTCTCAGCAACTTTTTCACTTTCTTCACCCTTCTCACCTTCCTCTTCCTTTTCTTTTTCTTTTTCCTTTCCGGGGGGATCGGCTTTTTCGTCAGCAGCGGCCAGCGAGAATGTCAGAACGGGATATCCCGAAATCACTGCGGCTTGTTCCCCGGAAGTGAGAGCACCGTCCGGCCAGCTGATCTGCCAGACGGGGGCGAGGGTATCACACCGGGTAGTGTTCCAGCCCAGGGTGAGGGCTCGTGTATCGGAGTCGCCCCAGCTCAGTTGTAATGCCTGCTCGCGCCAGATACTCAGATCGCAGGATTGAATCTTACTCTGCGGGATCGTTCCGGTGGTCAGGTCCAGGTCCTCGGCAAAAGTTCCTATGTAAGTGACTCCGGGTGCCCGATACTGGCTCAGATAAACGGTTTCGGGCAACCAGTGCCGGGCATGGCGGTGATCAATAAACATTTTCCTCAGGTCTTTCCGGCCTCCCAGTGTGGCATCCAGAAAAGCGCTGATATAGGTTTTTGAAATGGTCATCTGGTCCTCACGGCTCAGTAATTGTCCCAGATTGTAAAAATTGATGCGCGGAGCGCGGAAATCGGTCCGGCCCCATACGCTGTTGAACTGACCATGGTTGGCACCCCAAATGTAGATTCCGGCCACGAAGCCGTCGAATCCTTCCGTAAATCGCACCCGGTTAAACTGACGCATGCCCTGGTAGGACGATACATCGGCATCGTGCGAGCCCTGCAGCACCAGGTAATTGATATCGATAAGCGGTGTGCGCATGAACCCGGGCTGGTATTGGCCGTCACAGGGCGCAATGGCTATAATTGAACGGATGTTAAAATTAAAATCATACTCCTCGTTGGCATTGTCCGGATAATAAGGCAAACGGTTGAAAAGCGCCGCATGGGCTACGGCCTCACCGCCCCGCGAATGACCAATCAGGGCTATGCGCTCCATGTCCACTTTTCCGTAAAAAGGATTATTCTCCTCCGAGTTCCATTTCTTCCAGAACTGCAAGTGTTTGAGCAACAGCCAGCCCCGCACATTATTCTCGCTCCCAAGTCCTTTGAAAATATCGTAATGGGAGCCGTTCAGAAAATTCTCATCAACCGAGACCAGAATATAACCCCTGGAGGCCAGCAATGTGCCGAGGTACTCGTACCCCGGATCAGAAAAATCCTGAGCCAGGTGGTTCCCGTGTACAATCAACACCAGCGGAAACGGTCCCTCGCCCTGAGGATACCATACCCGGCCATTGAGAGGCAACTTCTTCTGATCAAAGCCGAAATACCAGGTGCGAACTTTTCCGCTGAATCCCTTCCATGACTCCAGGAATGTGGACCCGTCCACCGGAGTTGTGATGAAGGCGGCACCCTCTCCGAACTCCTCCCGGTGCTTGTCTTCCCCGCTCCCGTAGGAAAGAGAACAAACCGTGTAGGGCCCCGGTTCACCGGGATTGCTCATTTCCAGGACGGGAGGCAGGTTTTGGGCCGAGACGGCTGCATACCGCGGCATCTCGGCCGGTTTTCCGGGATGCAGCAGCCATGTCAAACCGCCGGCCAGGGCACAAACACCAACGACCAGGCACAGGATGGCCAGGATCCGGTGTTTTTTTTTCACCTCGGCCCGTTTCGTTCTTAACAGCGACACACCGATCCCGATCAGAATGCAGCAGCCGGCGATGGTCGTATACACGATCAACATGCCGGGCATGCCCAGGTTAAAAAACAGCAACATCACAGGAATGCCGCATGCCAGGGCCACGAAAAGCCAGAAACTGATGCGGGCCAGTCCTTTGACAAGGGCAACAGCTCCTAAAGCTCCGGCAAAAACAAGAATGAGGACTATGAGCGTCATGAGCAGAGCAGCCGGCCATCCCCAGGCTATGGTATCGACAGTACCTGCGACCAGCATGGTTAGGGCAAAACCTATAAAAAGGGCCCATATAATACCCGTGATAATTTTTTTATTCATAAAGTGATTGGCTGTAAAACTTTAAAAACAAAGGACCTCATCAGGTTTTAATGAAAAATAAGCGCTGTGTAAAAATAAGGTTTTTGTATCAGAATGGAAAATATCTTGTGAGGTTCTTGCGCACCAGTTGCACACGACTTGCGCACCAGACTCGTTCTGGGAGATGTTCTCTATTATATAGCTGCTCCATAGGCCATAATGGCCTCTCTTATAGCAGCTTGTATCCCTTTAATTACCAAGTCCAGATTCGGGGGAAATAAAACCGTTTGCCTTAATTCTTTTAATTCCTTTTTACAGATCTTTTTTTCGAACCTGTCCCGGCAGATTATTTTATACATATTACAAGCCTCAATCAGCCCGAGAATAAGGGCATTCTCATTGTCTGCCTTTTTATTTTTGAAAATAATATCCCGGATCTCTTCAATAAGGTTATCCCTTACGGCCGTGTTTACCAGCCGCGATCTGTAATATTTGATAAAAAGGAATTGTCTGGGTATAATTTTTATTATCTTCTTATTTTCCAGATCATTAAGAAGTCTTTTTTGATAATTCCCCGATTGACGGAATAATTTTTCAATCCAAAACCTTGTCTTCCGGATCTGTTTTGACTCATCAATTTTTTGCAGAATTAATCTGTGCGCTTCAGATACTTCGGTCTTATTTGTTCTTACTATCAGCTTTTTATTATCGGTCTCCAGATTATGTCCATATACCAGATCGAGTAACACCGAACCGATGAGTCCGGCTCTTCTCTCGGGTTCCGATACCAGAAACCGGGATTTTACGGGATGCTGGATAAGCAGTAAAAATTTTTCAGAGGTATTCATATGCAAACCAAAGTAAAGGTGCCTGTCCGTGCAAATCTCCGGTAACGCGCGGACGGGTCAGGTAAAAATTTAAATCGGTACTTTGCTCCGTGCCCACACAAACCTCCCGGATCATTCCCCGGGCGTCTATGTATTGGGTCAGTGCATTCCAGGCCCTGTCAATAGCCGGGCCGTATATTTCCCCAGGCAGCAAACCTTTCCTCACGCCAACAGTCATGGCATACCCGAACATAGCGGTCGCCGAAGTTTCTTTAAAAGACTCTTCCCTGTCTATTAATTGTCGCCACATGCCGTCTTCCGCCTGGTAACGGAGCAGCGTTTTCATCATCTTACAGTATCGGCCGAGGATAAAAGAATAGCGGGCATCACTTTCAGGCAATTCGCTCAACAGTTCGGCCAAACCAGCCGCTACCCAGCCGTTTCCCCTGCCCCAGTAAAACGGGCCGTTGTTCCCGTGAAAAAAAAGACCGTCAGGCTGCTGAAGATTTTTTATGTAGGCATCAATTACCTCTGCTGCCCGCTGCAGGTACTTGTTGTCATCGGTAGCACGGTACGCCTGAATCTGCAGACTTCCTATCATCCAGATGTCATCTATCCAGAAACGGGCCTGGCTGGTTAATCCTACGGGTAAAGTATCCTGCCATTGGCCGTCAGCCAGTTTCAGCCCCTCTTCCAGAAATCCGCGCCCCATTCCGACACGGTACAACTCCAGGGGAAGGATACCATAGACATTTACATCCACATGATTCGCCGAGTTGGGAACGGCCCGGGTCTTTTCAAGAGCATACCGGGCTGCCAGTTTCTCAAGCAGGGCTGTGTCTTTA
>JAQWFD010000079.1 GCA_028704555.1 Desulfobacterales bacterium | reverse complement strand
ATACCGCCTGTTGAGGAATAAGCAGGGCTTGATTATAGATTCCTTCCGGAAACACGGCCCGGACATACATGCCCGGCAACAAAAAACTATCCGGATTTGGAAACACCGCCCGCAAAATAACGGAACCGGTCGTTTGATCCACCGTCACCTCCTGGAATTGGAGGGTCCCTTTGACAGGATAAGTCGTATCGTCTTTCATGGTAAGTTGAACATTCCTCCGGGTTTCAGACGTCCTCTCCCATTGACCGCTTTTCATCCGCTTTTTCAATTTGAAGAGGTCGGTGGTGGATTGAGGCACATCCACATAGATGGGGTCCAACTGTTGAATAGTTGCCAGCGCCAAGGCCTGATAAGCCGTCACGACGGCGCCTTCGGTCACATTGGATCTGCCGATGCAACCGGAAATGGGGGCCGTGATATGGGTATATCCCAGATTGATGCGCGCCGTTTCCACCGACGCTTTCCAATACTGCACATCAGCTTCAGCCTGTTTCAGCACAGCAACGGCATCGTCGTAATCCTGCCGGCTGACCGCTTTTTCAGCCGCCAATTCTCTGTAACGATCGGCTCTGGACCGAACCGCCGGCAAATTGGCCTCGGCTTTGCAGAGGGCGGCTCCTGCATTGTCAAGTGTTGCCTGATACATGGCCGGATCAATTTGATAGAGCACATCCCCCGCCTTGACATCGGAACCTTCCGTAAATAGCCGTTTTTGAATGATACCCTGGACCTGAGGTCGAATTTCCGCGATACGATAGGCGGATGTTCGGCCGGGCAACTCCCTGGTCAATGTTATCTGCTGTGGCTGCATAGTCACTACCGCCACTTGTGGAACCGGGGCCTGACTTGCCAACTCAGCCGCTTCCAGCTTGTTATCGCTTTTGCACCCCGTGAGTCCCATAAAACTCGTCAGGGCAGCCAAAGCTACAATCCATTTAAGGGGTTCATACCCATTTTTACAAAGTTGCATCAAAATCCTCCAGAATAATTTTATTGAGTAAATTTAATGAAAAAACGTCCCAGGTATCACGGTGATCGTCAAGGAGAACAAGGTGAGCAAGGAGTGAGTGTTCATTCCGTTTTTTTGCGCAAAAAAATACCAATTCGCAGTAGTAAAAATAATCCCAATTCCATTAACCGCCGTGGCTATCGTTTGATCGACTCCCAGGTGGTTTCAATAACCTGCTGGACCAGATCCTCTGAATACAACAACAAACCACTGTGAATGTCACGCAACATAAAAATAATCGGGCCCAACGTCAGGGCTCCGATTAACTGATGGGGCAGGTCTTTGATTATCAGTTGTTTTTTTGCCTGAACAAAAAATTCTCCGATGGGATAGCTGCTTTTCTCGCCCGCGTCCGCCTTTTTGATCAGATTGCGCTTGCGCTGAATGCCGTAAGGCGAATTAAAATATTGCTCGCTGAAAGCAAAAAATGTTGGATGATTGTGCAGAAACCGAAAAAAGTTACCGCACAGGCAAATGTACTGTTCCCGCAGAGGCGCGTTTGAATCGTATCCTTTTAAAACTTCAGTTTCTGTCTTTTCCGTCAATTCATTGAACACTGCGTGGATCAGAGCCTCTTTGTCCTTGAAATAGCGGTAGATGGAGCCGACCCCGACACCCGCACGGGCGGCAATCTCTGAGGTCGGCGCCCCATGAAACCCCTTGGCGGCGATCAGTTCCAGGGCCGCCGTCAAAATGGCCGCCCGCTTGTCGGAGCTATCGGTCTGCTTTTGCATCTTTTCTCCTTGAATTTTTGGAGTGAATATTCAGTCCGCTTACTATACTAATGCAAATCATTCTGTCAACCCATTTATTGCATCTTAAATGAAAAGGGGGTCTCCGAATGCCCTTATGAGTTAAAATCAAAACGGGTGTTTCAGAAAATTTATGTTAAGGGTTCGCTCAGTCAAAAGTGGGGTCACCCATTAAAGGGTTAATCAAGAAAAAAAATACCTCTCCATGCAAAATAGTAGAACTTTTTTGCCTGATTTCTAAACGACTATCCGGCACGGCCTTAGTTTTGTCTACTGTCTGCTCCCGCTATTTCTTTTTCGTTGGTTACGTCCAGCCGATAGCTGATCCGCACCGGTCACCCATCTGGATCAAGGCCTTGGGTGTATTGTATGATTTCTACATGATACACCGGCCCCTGGTCTTTATCGACCCCAGAAATCTGTCGGTTCCGTACCGTGTTCAAGTGATTGGATCACAATTCTTATGGTTTTTAACCAACCCCGAATAGACTCACGGCACAGGCAAATCAGAGTACTAAAGCAAAAACCTGCCGATAAACTGTGGCGGGTGCGATGGTTTCCGTAAGCGCTTAATAAACCCCACCCCCCATCATGCCGGTGAGGCAAAACGGGAGCGGTCGATATATTGTGGCAACAGTGCCCGGTAGTCTTCAGTGGTGATGGCACGGGGGATATTTTCAAAAACATACCGCAGATATTGATATGGCTCAATTCCATTTGCTTTGGCTGTTTCAATAAGGCTGTAAAGGCAGGCACTGGCTTCAGCACCTACCGGATGACCGGCAAACAGCCAATTTTTTCGACCAATCACAAACGGCCGGATAGCGTTTTCCGCCAGATTATTATCCATCCTTATCCGGCCATCTTTCAAATACCCGGTCAGTCGATCCCACTGGTTTAATGCATATTGCACGGCTTTGCCAAGAAGCCCCTTGGGCGGCGTTTGTCGGGATTTTTTCTCGAGCCATTTTTTTAATTCATCAAGAATTGGTTTGGATTTCTCCTGCCTCAGCTCATGAGTCTCAATGGGACTGAGCTCCTCACGTTGAGCGGTTGTCTCAATTCTATACAATTTACTGATATAACTAAGGGCTACGTCAGCACTGCCGGTTTTTCCGGACTTTATTTTTCCGGTAGCTTTGATGACATCGGTAAAATTACGGCGGGCATGGGCCCAACAACCTATATGGAGAATATTCTTCTGCAAATCCAGAAAATTATATCCGGCATACCCGTCGGTCTGCACATAGCCTTCGTAACCGCGCAAAAATTCAGCCGCCACATCCCCTGATCGGGTCGGGTGGTACTCGTACAGCACTATGGGTTTTTTGGGATCACCGCCCCGAAACACCCACATGTAAGATTTGGTGGTATTTGCACGATCCGGTTCATTCATTACCTGGACTGGGGTTTCATCGCAATTGATCAATGGCCCGGATAGCATATCACTGTGCAAAAGCTCAATTAACGGCATGCTTCGCTGAGCTGCTTTTATCGCCCATCCGCACATGGTAGAACGATGGATTTCAATTCCGATTCGGGCAAATTGTTTCTCCTGGCGATAAAACGGGATGGCATCAACAAACTTGCTTGTCAATATGTAGGCTATCAGACCCGCCGTTGCCATGCCTTTGGGAATGAGTTGCTCTAGCATCGGTGCAGTGACGACCGTCGGTCCGTCGTCTTCTATGCCCTCGCAGCATTTGCAGGCATATTTATGGCGAATATTTCGAATGACCTGTATTTTGGCAGGAATGATATCGAGCTGTTCGGAGACTTCTTCTCCGATTTTGCTTTTGACAGCCCCGCAGCTGCATATTCTTTCTTCCTCGCTTAAATCGTGAATAACATTGACGCGGGGAAGTTCCGGCGGCAGGGGCTTTCGGCCTCTTTTTCTGCGTTTGTGTTCTGGGATGATGATTTCATCTTCAGGCTCCGGTGGCTGCTCGCAAACTGTCTCTTCTGCTTCGTTAAAAAGCAAAAGCTGCTGGTGCGCATCTTCCGGCAGAATTTTTTCTGTTTTTCGACCAAATAATTGTGCTCGAAGCAGGCGGATCTGTTCTCTGAGCAACTTGTTTTCCGTTTCATAACGGTGCTCATTTTTTGCATATGAATCTATGATCTGCTTGAGTGCATCAATATTATCTGGCAAGCTGTTTGAGTCTGAAATCATGCGTATTTACATAGCACAAATGCATGATGAAGTAAATATTTAATACTAAAATTTCAGCTATTTATAGTTAAAAAAGTGTCTCATAAAATAGTTGCCCGTGAGCTTTTTTCTGTTCAATTTCCAACCCCTCAAGAAGCCACATGAGCTCTCGCATACGAATTTGTTTTACCTCGGATACCGACTCTGGCCAATTGAAACAATGCTTCTCAAGTCGTTTTTGCCAGAGGCAGAAACCATTGCGATCCCAGTAAAGAATCTTGACGATGTTTCGCCGGCGGTTGCAAAATACGAACAGGTTTGAAAAAGGATCCAGCTCCAGCTGATGCTCGGCGATTCTTGGGGACGCCCATAAAATTATAACTTCCTATTCTTTTATCAGCTTGAGTTGTCTGTCTTTGGCGATCTGGCGATTCTTGGGGACGCCCATAAAATTATAACTTCCTATTCTTTTATCAGCTTGAGTTGTCTGTCTTTGGCGATCTTCTCACCACGCTTTACCGAAATACTTACAGATGGCTGCGAGACACCAAGTTTTTTGGACAGTTCCGTAGCACTGAAGCCCAGCTTTCTCACTGCCCAGTAACACAATAAACTTCG
>JAQWFD010000078.1 GCA_028704555.1 Desulfobacterales bacterium | reverse complement strand
TGCAGATCGAATATTGCCGGGTTTTGGAAAGCTGATAAAAAATCATTCTCTCCCTGATCAAATCATCCAACTAATTGCCGACGCGCATTCGTTAGCTTAATCCAACTGAATATTGTGATCATAGGAAATACTATATGTGCTGTTGGACAAAATTTCATCACCACCGTCTCTTTGCGGTAACATCATTTTTTCAGGAATGAAGACTCGGCCCCAAGCTTCCAGGCCTGGATTCTGTATCAAATAACCATCAAACAAGAGAAACGTTCATATCTGTTTGATCTTAAAAAGATTGTATGTTTAATAAAATTTATTTTCATGCCAGTTAGACGCGACTGATCAAATAACCATCATACTTTTACTAGGGGGGAATAAGGGGACGGGCATGAATAAATGCATTTCTTACTTTATGAAGCTTAAATTGCCTCTGTATTTCCAACGCCGGCAACTCACCTTTATCAATAAATTTTTGCAGCTGGCTCAAGGCCTTTTGGTCGTTTAAAAAGCGTTGAGCCCAACGGATACCATTTTTCGCCATTGGGCTCGTTCTCCGGTAAGTTTAACAGAATGGACAGGCGGTATTTCTTGTGATGCCGGATTACCACTCAGGTCTCTGAGGACGCATTGAATCAGGCCATTCTGAAAAAGGCCAGGGCTTGGTGTCCACGCTGTAAGAAACGAATTGGGCAGTCTCATTGAGGTAGGAACCCAGCGCTTTTCCGAAGCGCTGTGCCTTCAAATTGGCGCGCGCTGCGAACAGTGTATGCAGAAACTGGAAGACAGCGACAACAAATAACAACAGGCCGGCTATGCGCATAGCCAATAAAAACAGGAGAACAAACGCGCCACGTATCCATCGACTTTTCATGTCCTCTTGCGTGTTCCTGAATTTTCCTCTCATGTTCACGTTCCCCCATGTCAGATAACGCGGTTTCAGGTTTACGCCATTTAACTCTTTTATTCAGGCGCTTATAATAAATCTTCATGCATGTGTTGCCGGATTCAGCTATCAAAGCAGGATATTAAATCCTTTAAAACCATCGCGAGATTATTTATTCGGTAAAATCGTCGATTCATCTGATGCCGACGCTTTGACGGTCGCCTTTTTTTTGTAAGCACATCAAGTTATAAGGCCGCCGCAGAAGCTACACCTGAGCGCGGTCATCCAGAAGCCTCCGAATGGTTTCCGACAGCTGGCGGATATCAACCGGTTTCATGATCACCTCCCGAATGCCGCTTTGCCGGAGGAGCCCGGATTGGATGTCTTCACTGTATCCGGTGCACAGGACAACCGGAATATCGGGCCGGATGCCCCCGATCATCCGCGCAAGATCAATGCCGTTGATATGGGGCATGGTCATATCGGTAATCACGAAATCATAGCGTTCCGGGTGCTCCCGAAACGCTTTTGCCGCTTCCATGCTGTCGTATTTACCGTCCACCTCATATCCGAGTTTTTCAAGCAGGCTTTTGACCACATCGACGATGATCTTTTCGTCATCGACGACCAGAATGCACTCCGATCCGGTGGCCATAGACCCGGATTTTTCCGAAAAAGCACTGTCCATCCCGCCGGTGAGTTCAGGCAGAAATATGTTAAAGACGCTCCCTTTACCCAGTTGGCTTTCGACCGTAATCGCTCCCCCGTATCCCTTGACAATTCCATGCACCACTGCCAGTCCGAGGCCGGTGCCCTCCCCTGCTTTCTTCGTCGTAAAATACGGATCGAATATACGTTCGATCACGGCAGGCGACATACCGTGGCCGGTATCGGAGATGGTCAGCACCAGATAGGAGCCGGGCTCAAGTCCGATTTCAGATTCTGGACTGCCGGCGGACACGACCTGGCCGGCCAATCGCACGCCCAGTGTTCCGTCCTTTTCCCGCATGGCGTGTGCGGCGTTGGTGCAAAGATTCATGATAATCTGGTACAGTTGACTCGGGTCAGCCATGCTCATGCTTTCGTGGCACTGAATCTCCTGATGGATCTGAATCGATGAAGGCAACGTGGCACGGAGAAATTTAAGGCTCTCTTTCACGAGGATGGAAAACTGAACAGGTCTGCGGACCTGCTCGCTCTGGCGGCTGAAGGTGAGAATCTGACTGACGAGATCCCTGGCCCGGCAGGCGCCCTTGAGTATTCCCTCAATTTTAGGCCGCATCGAACTGCCTTCCGGAATTTCAAATTTATCCAGCAATTCGGCATAGCCCATGATGCCCGTGAGGATGTTGTTAAAATCATGAGCGATACCGCCGGCAAGCGTACCGATGGACTGAAGCTTCTGGGCCTGCATCAGCTGTTTTTCTATTTTCGCCCTTTCTTCCAGGGCCACCTTGCTTTCGGTGATATCCCTTCCGATGCACTGGTATTCGGTCAGAATACCGTCATCATCAAACAGCGCCCGGTCTGTCCATTCCTGCCATCTGACAGAACCATCCGCTGCGATCACCTCATGCTCGCCGGTTACCATTGGCTGGGCCGGAGTCAGAGCCAGGAGATGCATTTTAACGTTTTTCAGGCCTTCTTCCGCAATGAAACGGAAAAAATTACATCCGATCAGTTCCCGTTCCGTTTTGTTGAAATAGCGGCAATAGCTCTGATTGACGAACGTCAGCGTGCCGTCTTTCAGAAAGCGGCATATCATGGCCGGCATATCCTCAACCACCGCTCGGTATTTACGCTCATCTTCTTTCAGAGTCTCTTCCACACGCCTGCGGTCGGTGATATCGGTGAAATACCAAACCCGTCCATAATATCGGTCTTCCGGGCCGAACATCGGGGCGGAATACCGATACAGTATTCTTCCGTCCGCCATTCGTATTTCTTCACCGCTTTTCATATGGTGCATCTCATACAGGGAGATCACCTGCCGGTAAAATTCATCCGGATTGGCCACCTGTTTCATCAAAACCCGCAGGAGATCTTCACCACCGGATCCGGTCTTCAGCACCTGCGATGGAACGCCCCACATCGTGACAAAGCGTGTGTTAAAGGAGATGATCTTTCGCTCATGATCCATGACCAGAATTCCATCAAGAGAATTTTCCTGCTGGGTTTTCAGAATGGCATTTTTAAACTGAAGCTGCTCACTGGCCAGTATCCGATCGGTTACATCGAAAATGACCCCATCGATGTGCAGCAGGGCACCGTCATCTCCCGTCACAGGTCTTCCCCGCTCCATGAAGTAGCGGATGACCCCGGTTTTATGCCGGATACGGTATTCAACTTCAAACGGACGCTTTTCGGCAATCGAGGATTTAATTCTGTCTTTTACCTGCTGCCGGTCCTCGTCAACTATCATCGGCTCTATCGAACACAGATCGCCCCCGCAAAGCGCCTCCGGAGAAAATCCGGTCAGACTCTGCGCCATATCATTGAAAAAAACCATCCGGTTGTTTTCCCGGACCAGCTGCCGATAAACTATCCCGGGAAGGCTTCCGGCCAGTGACCGGTAGGTGGCCTCGCTTTTGATCAACGCATCTTCGGCGGTTTTCTGCTGGGTGACATCACGGGCGATTGCGTAGACAATGCCTGTCTCAGGTACAGTCGCCAGTTTTAATTCCAGCCACAGATAGTCCCCGCTTTTGCAACGGTTGCGGTTTTCAAAATTGGCCACGGGAACCCCATCGGCCAGCTGGCGGATCGTTTCCCGGGTCGCTTCCAGGTCATCCGGATGAACGATGTCAAAATAGGAGGTGAATAAAATTTTGTCTTTTCTGTATCCGAGAATTCTTTCAAAGGCAGGATTGACGAACAGCAATTCCCCTTCGACGGTTACGATACACAGAATATCCAGCGACAGGGAAATTAAGCGGTCCAGCATTTGTTCCGTTTGTCTTTTTTCGGTAATATCGATACCGATGCTGTAAAAATACTGAACCTGCCCCTTCGTATCAGCTACCGAAGTTCCATGCCATTGCACCAGCCGCAGGCGGCCATCTCTGGCCATCACAAAGGTTTCACTGATGTCATACATCAATCCGGACATCAACCTCAGAAACACCGCTTCCACTTTCGCCTTGTCATTTTCAGGCACAAAATCGGACACATAGTCTCTTCCCGTGACTTCATCCGCCGAATAGCCCAGTTCCCTGAGCATGGCGGGGCTCATCATCATGACATGGCCCTGAGGATCGATCGCCATAAAAAACGTCGGGGCGTGCTCGATAAGGGCGGCATTGAAATCCTTTTGCGTTTTGAGGGCCTGTTCCGCCTGAATTTTATCGGTAAGATCCCTGACAATGCTGCAGGCAAGCTTCCGCCGGCCCAGCCGGAAAAAACTGGAAACGATTTCCACCGGAAAATCGTTCCCATCCTTCTTCCGGTGGTATCTCAACGATACATACTCTTTCGCCTTCCGGGGCAGATTCGCCATGGCCGCAACCGACTTTTCCGGTTCAGCGGAAATATCGGTCACCTTCATCTGCAGCAGCTCGTCCCGGCTAAATCCGTACATAAGACATGCCGCATCATTGACCTCGAATATGTCAAACGTATTTACGTCATGAATCAGGACCGCATCGGTTACCGTGGAGAAAAGACGCCTGTATTTCTGCTCACTGGCCTGCAGGAGGCAATCAGACCCGGTTCGGGAGGAGCGATCAGCTGACGGTTCACGGCTGCTCATCTGCGCGACCGTTTCCCTGAGCCCGAGGACTTCCTGCTCCAGTTCACGGATGCGCTGCTGCAATTCGTCACATATCGGTGCTTGTGTCATTAACTCTGTCTCCTGATATCAACATGAACCCTGCGGGATACTGTCGCAGAGTTTATCAATCTAATGGATTTAGCCCAAGTTCGCCAATTTAGATCAAGGCTTGGCGTCATTCGGGGGCTTGGCGATTTTTGTGGTCACTACTCATTTTGCAGCATATCGTTTCCTCGGTAGCGGGACCTCCTTGAGTCCCAGGTTC
>JAQWFD010000077.1 GCA_028704555.1 Desulfobacterales bacterium | reverse complement strand
CTGCCGCATGAACAAACCCAAAAAGCGAAGAAACAGGGTTCTCTTCATCAACGCGGTGAACGAGGTCACCCGCGAGCGTGCGCAGAGCTTTCTGACCGATGAGCACATCCAGCGTATCGTGCACAGCTATCGTGCGTTTGCGGATGTGGACCGCTTCGCCCGGGTGGTCAGCAACGACGAGATTCGAGAGAAAGGCAGCAGCCTCAGCATTCCGCTTTATGTGCGGGTGGGCAACGCAAATGGAAATGGTAATGGCTCGGCTGATGCCGTCAGTCTGAAGCAGGCCATTGCCGACTGGCAGGAAAGTTCGGCAGCCTTGCGGGTATCGATGCGTACCTTGTTCTCGACACTGGAAGGAGGGCCTGATGGAAATTAAGACGCCTTTCTCACAAGAAGATTTGAACGAAATATTTAAAATCTCCCCGGCAGATCCAGAGCGTGTGATCTCAAGGGAGAGTAGCAGCCTTGAGTTCAAAGAATCTTTCGGGTGGGCAAGCTTGCCCAAATACCTGAAAACAAGTGCAGGCTACGCAAATGCCAAAGGCGGCTATATCGTTTTCGGCATCGCCAATAGACCTCATCGTCTGTGTGGCCTTTCTGGAACGAATCTGAATCTGTTTGAAGACATCGATCCAGAAAAGATGTCCCGTAATTTCAATGACCATTTCGCTCCTGAAATCGAGTGGACGATTCAGGAATATGAACTCCAGGGGAAGACTTTCGGTCTTCTGTATATCCACGAAGCCAAGGATAAACCTGTCGTTTGTATCAAAGACGCCGGAAAAGAGCTGAAAGAAAGCGACATCTACTATCGATATCGTGGGCGTTCAGAACGCATTAAATATCCGGAGTTGAGGGCCATTCTTGAAGCGAAACGGGAAAAAGAACAACGCCTCTGGATGCGGCATCTTGAAAATATTGCACGGATAGGGGTTCGTGAAGCCGGGATTTTTGATCTTCACACCGGTTGTGTCACTGGATCTGGTGGGTCGTTTCTGATTGACGAGTCTCTTTTAAGCCAGATCTCCTTTATCAAAGAAGGTGAGTTTTCTGAAGTCAAAGGCAAACCTGCCTTAAAGCTCATCGGACATGTAGAGCCTTTAGCAGGTGCCACCCTGAATTCCGCTAAAAAACAGATCATAAAAACAAAAGGCATAAGAACCGGAGATATCGTTCTCGGGGCCTTGAGTCAGGAGAACGTGTCTGAGCCTGACGAGTTTATCAAACAAATCTGTTTTGAAAGCACAGCATTTCTTCCTGTGTATTACTTCATAAATAAATCCGGGATGAACCTGACTCAAACCATCGAAATGGTCGAGGGCCTTGTCACAAGGTCAGCAACCCGGACAAGGCTGATTGAACGTTTGAAAGGCCAGAAGACCCAAGAACTTACAATCCCGAGCGGAAGCACACCTGCAGCCACAAAAAAGCGGAAATACGCTGATTACCTCCGCAATGAAAAAGTGAGCACCACGCTTTCCGGAAAGGAGCTTGAATACTGTCTTCAAGCTATACGTGGGCTGTCTGTAGATGAAATCAAAGCCAATTCGAAGTACCTCAGAGACCTCCTGAGAAACTGGTTTAATAAACATTATGCCTCGGCAAAAGGGGCACTGGCTGACAACCTGCGCCGGGCGATTTGTTGGGTTGATGAAGCATTGAATATGGGAGACTGCAAATGAGTGCGCAGTCCCTGAAGCCCGGATGGAAGATGGTGAAGTTCGGTGAGGTGGTGAAAAACGCGAACCTTGTGGAGCGTGATCCCGAGGGTAATGGCGTCGAACGGATCGTTGGTCTGGAACACATTGATCCTGGAAATCTGCACATCCGCCGTTGGAATTCACCTGAAGACGGCACCTCGTTCACCCGCAAGTTTGTAATGGGGCAGACGCTTTTCGGCAAGCGCCGCGCTTACCAGCGCAAGGTGGCTTATGCCGAGTTTGAAGGCATCTGCTCGGGTGACATTCTGGCCTTTGAACCGAAGGACAATAATATACTTCTGCCGGAGCTGCTGCCGTTTATCTGCCAGACCGATGCCTTCTTCGATCATGCCTTGGGTACCTCGGCCGGTTCGCTATCCCCGAGAACCAGTTGGAAAGCGCTCAAGGATTTTGAATTCCCCCTCCCTCCCATTGAGGAGCAGAAGCGCATCGCCGAAATCCTCTGGGCGGCGGATGAGGCGGTGGAACAATACGAGTTTACCCATAAAAGTGCTGTTCAGTTGCTTGGGGCAATTCGCGACAGTGAGATATGTAGCAAAAATTATCCGTGGCTAAAACTTGGTGATGTCCTTCTCTCTATTGTTGCTGGAAAGAGCGTGGTCGGTGTTAATACACCTGCTGAAACAAGCGGCTTTGGTGTCCTTAAAATTAGCGCAGTCGGTCCAAACGGCTTTGAGCCCGGTGAAAATAAACGCCTGATAAATCCATCAAATTTCATTTCTCAATACAGAGTGAAGAAGGATTCATTGCTGATTACTCGCTGCAATACAACCGAGCTTGTTGGCAGGGTATGCCTCACACATCAAGACCAACCTAACTTGATGCTTTGCGATAAAACACTGGAACTCGTTTTGGACGAAAGCAAAGTAAATAAGCTTTTTATTTTTGAGGCTTTTCGCTCTCGTAGTTTGCGAACGCAAATCATGGGATGTGCTACAGGGACTGGTGGCGCAATGAAAAATATTTCGCAGCAAGATATACGATCACTGTCGGTTCCGGTTCCCACGTTAGAAAAGCAAGATGAGATTGCTAATAAAGCATTGGCCATAGGGAAGCGAATTAGAAATATCGATAAAGGGCTTCGTTTGTTACGGAGTTTAGCCAAGCATCTATCAGATGACTTGATATACTGAAATGGAGGTCGCCCTTGTTTAACGAAATAAACACCGTCAAACGGATAGTTCTCGACACAGTGCGACAGTTGTCGGGCAGTATGGTTGCGGTGGGTAAATATTGTGGAGTCGTTTCATGAAATTTGAAGAGTTTCAATCCGGTAGCAACAAGCAGCAGTATCAGTATAAGAGCTTCCAGCCGGCCCCCATCAACCATGGCTGGTCCTGGGAAGATCCGCGCATCAATGTGCTGCTGGAAAAGGCCACCAGGGCTTTGGGCGAACTCAATGCCTTTACCCTGATTGTTCCGGATGTGGATCTGTTCATCCGTATGCACATGATCAAGGAGGCAAATACCTCAAGCCGGATCGAGGGTACCCGAACGGAGATGGACGAGGCCGTACTGGACGAGGAGTCTATTTCTCCGGAACGCCGGGATGACTGGCGAGAGGTGCAAAATTATGTCCGGGCCATGAACACGGCCATTGATGAATTAAAAGAGCTGCCACTTTCTCTGCGGCTCTTACGCGATACCCATGAAATCCTCATGTCCGGCGTCCGTGGGGATCGGAAAACGCCGGGGGAATTTCGGCGCAGTCAGAATTGGATCGGTGGCTCCGGCCTTGTCGACGCAGCCTATATCCCTCCCCACCATGAGGATATGTCGGATCTGCTCACAGACCTGGAAGCTTTCTGGCATAATGAGAATATTCAGGTTCCTCATCTGGTACGCTGCGCGTTGAGTCATTACCAGTTTGAGACAATCCATCCCTTCCTGGACGGCAACGGCCGGATTGGTCGGCTGCTGATTACCCTCTATCTGGTCAGCCACGGGTTGCTCAGCAAGCCGTCCCTTTATCTCTCCGCCCATCTGGAGAAGCATCGAGGGGCCTACTATGACACCTTGACCAGGGTGCGTGAGTCCAATGATATCGGGCATTGGGTCCGGTTCTTTCTTCAGGCGGTGATTGAAACCGCGAAAAGTGGTAAGCAAACCTTTCAGCGGATTCTTGCGCTCCGTCAGGAATTGGATCATGAGGTGGTCAAACTGGGACGCCGAGCGGAAAATGCCCGTCAGCTGATTATGTATCTTTATGGGACACCGACGATTACCGTGAACAAGGCCATGCATTTGTTAAACATTAAGTATGTTCCAGCAAACAGTCTCATTTCCACCTTGGTTGAAATGGGCATCCTCCAGGAAATTACCGGTTACCACCGGAACAGAAATTTTCTTTTCTGGCGGTATATTGATATTTTCGTGGATGGAAAATAAACATGGCTTTTTATATTATAGTTTCACGTGCAAAAAATATAATAAAAGAAATCATATTAATTTTTCCCTCTCATTCGGGGTAAAAAATGGCAAAAAAAATGAGCGCCTGTTTCACCGAAGAAAATACCGTTGAACAGATGGTTCTCGATACGCTTTGCGAAAAAAGGACCGAAAACATTATTGCAGAGCCTCTGGCACCGTATGGACCGTCATCTCTAAAATGGAGATTTATAGCCGCTGATCAGCTTCCACGCCAGCATTCCGATGTGCTGGTGGAATCCATGGTTCGCGATGCACTGATTCGCCTGAATCCGGAAATCAAGGCCCATCCGGACTGCGCGGATGAGGTGCTTTATCGGCTGCGGGCCATTTCACTGAGCGTGCAGAGCGAAGGGCTGGTGCGGGCCAACGAGCTGCTTGCCGAATGGCTGCGGGGTGAAAAATCCATGCCCTTTGGCGAACGCGGCGAACATAGGCCTGTTCGGCTGATCGATTTTGAGACCTTGAGCAATAACGACTACGTGGTGACCAGTCAGTGGGTCTACCCGGTCAAGGAAGGCGGCCGCCGGTTTGATATTGTGCTTCTGGTCAACGGCATTCCTCTGGCGATCGGCGAAGCCAAGACCCCGGTGCGTCCGGCGGTCACCTGGGTGGACGGAGCCAGCGACATCCACAACGGCTATGAGCAGTGCGTGCCGCAGATGTTTGTGCCCAATGTGTTTTCATTCGCCACTGAGGGCAAGTGCTACCGTTACGGCTCGGTGCGCATGTCCATCGATATCTGGGGGCCCTGGCACGAAGCTGATAACAAGTCCGAAGGCAGTCTGGCCGATGTGCAGCGTTCCATCCGGGCCATGTTGCGCCCGGAGATCGTGCTGGACATCCTTCAGAATTTCACCCTGTTCGCCACTGACAAAAAGCACCGGCGCATCAAGATCATTTGTCGGTATCAGCAGTATGAAGCCGCCAACCTGCTGGTGGCCCGTGTGGTCAAGGGCTATCCGAAAAAGGGCCTGATCTGGCATTTCCAGGGCTCGGGCAAATCCCTTTTGATGGCCTTTGCCGCGCAGAAACTGAGGATGCACCGAAATCTTGGTAACCCAACGGTCATGATCGTAGTGGACCGTATCGACCTGGATACCCAGATCACTGCCACCTTCAACGCCGCCGATATTCCGAACATGGTTGGGGCCGCGACCCGGCAGGAACTGAAAACCCTGCTGGCAACGGATACGCGCAAGATCATCATCACTACCATTAACAAATTCGGGGAAGCGGATGGATGCCTGAACGACCGCTCGAACATCATCGTGATGGTGGACGAGGCGCACCGCACCCAGGAAGG
>JAQWFD010000076.1 GCA_028704555.1 Desulfobacterales bacterium | reverse complement strand
CAAGCGCACCGTCTATCAAATCATCCTGCTTCATTTTTCGCTTTTCCATGCAAGGGGAGCATACCAGCAGTTTAAAACCGGCCTCGATATACACATCAACCAGATCCTTGAGCGGATTGGCTTTTTCAAAATGAATGTGGCTGGCAAACCCCCTGAGCGCAATCATCACCCCCTTACTCTGAAGCATCACAACCGGCTGAATCCCCATGGCCATGCTGCCGGTAGCCAGCATAAACGGAATCGTGGCCAGTTCGGGATCATCATCTGAATGCGTAACGATAAACGTAATTTTTTTTACATCCGGCATAATACCTCCTTGAAAAGAATTAAACTTGATCGGATAACTCCCGACGCCTGACTGTTATTATGCCTTCCCAAACCCGGGACAAGCTGGTATTATTTCTGCCGACAGGTATCCGTGTGATCAACCGTTACTGATTTTCGCATGAACCGAGCTGCTTATGAAAAAACTGACACTGACCATCCCGATCGGACCCGATAATTTGCTGACGGCCTGTGAGATTCTTTCCCGGCACAGCGGAATCTCCAGACAGCGCATTAAAACCGCTATGACCTGCGGAGCGGTGTGGTTGAAACATACTGCCGGAAAGCAGCAGCGGCTGAGACGGGCCTCCGCAATTCCCAAAAAAGGTGACCGCCTTGGGCTGTATTATGATGAAGCACTGCTGGCCATCTCACCCCCGGTGCCGGAGTGTATCAGCGATCAACGCAACTACAGCGTCTGGTTCAAGCCGGCCGGGCTTCTGACACAGGGGACCTTGTTCGGCGACCACTGCTGTCTGATTCGCCGGGCTGAAATACAATTGAATTATAAACGAAAGGTCTTTCCGATTCACCGGCTGGACCGGGAAGCTTCAGGGCTGGTCCTGATAGCCCATAGCAGAGATGCCGCGGCAAAATTATCCGGACTGTTTCAAAAACAGCTGGTCAAAAAGCATTATCAGATAATTGTCCCCGGCAATCTGGCCGAAAATCATCCGTCAGGGACCATAGACCGGCCGCTGGATGGCCGGCAGGCGGTTACCGAATTTGAATGTGTGGACTATGATCCGGTGCATGACCGCTCCACTGTCAGGGTAAGAATCATGACCGGTCGACTTCACCAGATACGCCGGCATTTTGATATGATCGGATTTCCCGTTCTGGGGGACCCGAAATATGGAAAAGGCAACAAAAACGCAGAAGGAATGAAACTGATGGCAATTTCCCTGGCATTCGTCTGTCCGTATTCGCATCAGTCAGTGGAATTCAAGCTGAACAACATATAAAAACTTTTTTCCTTGACCGCCTGCAAATTAAACATCGTCGATTTCAAATGATTCTCCCCATATCTCCACCAGTTTTTCCGTGCGATTGCGAAGACGATCCGAGACGACCCGCAAAAGCTTGCTCATCAGCTCATAACCCATTTTGGGTTCCTGACGGCACATCTCTTTGAGGATATCGGCCGAAATGCAAAAAGCCTGACCGGCTTGAGAGCAGGTAATCGTAGCCGTTTGCCGGCCGAACTCAAGCATGGAGGACCACCCGAACACCTCTCCCGGCCCGACGACATCGACCACGACCTGTTTTTCCCGGATTTGAAGCCGGTCCAGTTCACCCTTCTTCGATTTAATATCAGCCTTCAATACGCGATACGTGAACGTAAGACTCAACTGTACTTCTCCCCGAATCAAACCATACAGATTCAAAGCCGAATCATCCTGGCGCACAACAGGTTCTCCCGGCGCCATATCCATCAGACGGCACTGTCCTGCGATCCTCTCCAGCTGCGCAGGATGTAAATCTGAAAATATACTGAATTTTTTCAATTGATCTGCGGAAATCATAAGCACCTCAGGTTATAGATTGGCAGGAATTGTCGACCCGAAAACGGGTACCCATTTAATTCTGGTATAACAGTCGGTAATGTGTCAACCTATTTCGGATTTGTCGGATTGCTCGGGTTGCTCGGATTTGTCGGGTTGATCGGATTTGTTGAACTTGTTGGGTTAATAGAGCCGTAAGCATTCAAAAATGAGGTTTTTTCCCCCATATTGATTACGGTTTGCCGCTTACTGACCTCTGATTTACTGACTTCTGACTTCTGGCCTCTGACCTCTGACCTCTGACCTCTGGCCCCTATCGGCTGCCTACTGCTTACCGCCTTCAGCCATGGGCGATCTTTCCGGAAACAGATCCTGAATCTGAACGTCTCTGATTTTACCCAAGCAGTCATTCAGCGCTGCTTCTTCCGTATCGCCGGTTCCCTGATACTGCGATTTTGCTACAATATTGACAAGGTTGGGGACAGCGACAAAACGGCCTGCCAATGTCCCGTACAGCGTCTCGTGGACATCGATATAGACAAGTCTGCCGCCCCGGATCAGATTATAGCGTATCGCTCGGGTCAGAATATCATTTTTATTTACATCAAACATGGGGATCAACTCCTGTATTTTCCCCCAACGTTGCATACCCAATGAGGTTCACTTTTATTAAAATCACCATTTTATTTATGCAACGAAGGGGGTTGCGTTAAAAACGTCTCCCTGTCGCTGAACCCGAGCAGATACAGAATTCCGTCGAGACCCAGCGTGGAAATGGACTGTTTTGCGGATTCTTTCACAATCGGTTTTGCCCTGAACGCGATTCCAAGCCCGGCAGCGCTTAACATGGGAAGATCATTTGCTCCGTCACCCACGGCGATGACCTGCTCCAGACGGATATGTTCCTTTTTCGCGATTTCTTTAAGCAGATCGGCCTTTCTCTGCCCGTCAACAATCTGCCCTCTCAGGTTTCCGGTCAGTTTGCCATCGACAATATCCAGTTCATTGGCAAACAGGTAGTCGATATCGAGTCTTTTCTGGAGGAAGCGGCCAAAATAGGTAAAACCACCTGACAGGATAGCCGTTTTATAGCCGATGGCCGTAAGCGTCGATATGAGCTTTTCAGCCCCTTCGGTCAGTTTCAGCCCCATTGCAATCGCCTGAAGTACGGACTCATCCAGTCCGTTGAGCAATGCAACACGCCGCCTGAGACTCATTTTAAAATCGATTTCCCCCCTCATGGCCTGTTCGGTAACGGTTGCCACCTGTTCCCCGACGCCGGCCGCTTTGGCAAGTTCATCGATCACTTCAGACTCAATGAGAGTCGAATCCATATCAAAGGCAACCAGGCGGCAGTTTCGACGGAACACACTATCTTTCTGGAAAGCGAAATCAACCTCCAATGTTTCCGTAAGCTGAAACAGGTCTCTGCGCAAAAGATCTGAATCGCGGGGCTCGCCCCGAAGTGAAAACTCGACGCAGGCTTTCTGGCTTGAATGTTGACTGCCCAGCGGAATCCGGCCGGACAGTCTGTTGATCTGATGAATATTGAGTTTGTGACGGGCCAGGATGGCGGTGACCCTGGAAATCTGATCCGGGGTGATCTTCCGGGCCAGCAGCGTGATGATATACCGCGGTTTTCCCTGAGCGCCGACCCATTGGTTGTAAGACTGCTCGCCAACAGGCGTAAAATCGGTATGAACCCCGAGTTCGTGGGCGCAGAAGAGAACGTCCTTCAACACCGGAGAGGGTTCACCGGTTTTGGGAATCTCGACCAGAATTCCCAGCGAAAGGGTGTCATGAATAACCGCCTGGCCAATATCCAGAATATTTACACTGTGCCGGGCAAGAATTCCGGTTATAGCTGATGTCAACCCCGGTTTATCTGATCCGGATATATTGATAAGAATAATTTCTTTCATGCTGGCGCACCTTATTTCCGGATGAACACGATATCGTCGAAGTTGAAAAGAGTCGAAAATGGTCTGAAATAACATACCTGTAATGGCGGAATCGACTGTGTGGCATCATTCCCGGGTCTGGCCGAACAGTTTCTCCCGCACCGCATCCGATTCTTTCCTGAGTTTTGCATCCGTAATAATATCCTGCTGAAGGCTCAAAATAAATGTCTCGAACCGTGTCCGGGTCATACCATATTCTTTCCAAGGTTTTGCCGTAAGATACTCTCTTTTGGAAACCCCCAGTTTATTCCATGGCTTTACCGATGATGTTTTCATGAATTTTCAGATACCACAAAACGAACCGGTTGAAAATATGAAAAAAACCAGAAATCAGAAGTCGGAGACCCGAGGACAAAAGACAGAGGTCAAAGAGCAGAGATCAGAGATCAGAGGACAGAACTGAGTTCTGAGTGCTGTGGACTGAGTTAAGCGTGGCGGAGATCAGAGGCCAGAGATCAGAAATCGGAGGTCCGGGAAAAAGAGGACTCAACCTGCCGACTCACGACTCATGACTGTTTTTGGCCGCACCCTTCCCCAGAAACCGTAAAAGTCCGTCCAGGATGGTCAATGGATGGGGGGGACATCCCGGCACGAAGAGATCCACCGGAATTACACCGGATACGCCGTTGTTCACCTCTGGCATACCGCGGTATAACCCACCGGAAATCGCACAGGCGCCAACGGCGATCACAATCTTCGGCTCCGGTACGGCATGATACGTTTTTTCCAGAGCGGCCTTCATATGTCCCGAAACCGGACCGGTAACCAGCAGGCCATCGGCATGACGGGGGGATGCCACAAACTGTATGCCGAAGCGGGCGATGTCCCACACCAGGGTATTGAGCACATTGGTGTCGGCCTCACAGGCATTGCAGCCTCCGGCACTGACCTGCCTGAGTTTCAGGGATCTGCCGAAAATTTTGTGCGACAGCTCATGGAATGCCTTTGCAACCCGTGCTTCATGCCCGACGATCAGGTCTTCCCTGCGACAGGCGGCAAGCTGAAATCCCCGGGTGAAGCGAATGGCACTGTTCGGGCATGCCGTCTCACAAATCCCGCAGAATATACACCGCCCCGTATCGATCCGGATTTGCCCGGATACGGTATCCCGGAAAACCGCCCCGCAGGGGCAGTCACTCATGCAGGAGGTACAGTCTTCCGGACACTTCGATGAATCGACAGTCGGCATACCGGCAAATCGTTCCGGCAGTTCCGGCGCCGGACCGTCCGGATAGGCCATGGTATGATACCCCTGCTGAATCCGCGTTTTTAATGCCTTTAACATATGGTTATCCGTTGTTTGTTATCTGTTATGGGTTATATGACAAATGGTACAGGGTGTGAAAAAATGGGAAACACATTGACTTCTGACTTCCGACTTCTGACCCCTGGCCACTCCGTCCTCAGCACTCAGCCCCCGGCACTTTTCGCTGCGCCCTATAGATCATGCCCGCAATAGGACAGGTTGAAACTTTTGTTACAGATGGGAAAGTCGGATATCTGCTGATTTCGCATGGCCATCTGGAGTCCCATCCAGTTATGAAAGGAGGGATCCACCACCTTGTAACGCAAAAATCGCCCCTGCCGATCCGTCAGTGCCACATGACAGATTTCACCCCGCCATCCTTCCACCACCGATACGGCAATGCTGTCCGGAGCAAGCTGCCCGGTTTCAATCATGATCGGACCTGTCGGCAGGGTTCGCAGCTGCTCTTTGATAAACACCACGGACCGCTGAATTTCAAGCCAGCGGACATAGGCACGGGCAAACACATCTCCTGTATAGCAGGTCGCCACCGGAATATGGGACATCCGGTAAACCCCGGATGGAAATTCAAACCGGGCATCCCGGTCAACCCCGCAGGCTCGGGCCACCGGCCCCACAAGGCCCAGATCCAGGCACAGGTTTCTGGTAATCTTGCCGGTTTCTTCAAAACGGGCCAGCACCGAGGGTGTTTCCCAGAGCAGGCCAACGGCAGACTTAACCTGCCTAAATATTTTTTCAAGACGTTCAACCAGCTGCATAGCGGTGTCACGGGAAATATCAAAGACCACTCCGCCCGGTCTGACCAGTCTCCGCCCGAATCGGTTACCGCATATGACAGCGGTCAAATTGAGAAAA
>JAQWFD010000075.1 GCA_028704555.1 Desulfobacterales bacterium | reverse complement strand
TCCAGTGATTGCGCCAGCAGCATGGATCCTACCAGAAAAAAAGGAAGACTTTTACCGCAGATGATATAGCGTTTCCCGCTTCCTTTCACCAAAAAATACATTCCCACGCCGAGAGCAAAATATGCGAAAATAAAGAAAATAAGACCGATTGCCATAGGTGACATAGTAGTACTACCTCCTTCATCTGGATCTGTTTTATTTGTAATAAATAAAAATTTCGGTCGGAATTAAAGCATGTGGTAACTGTAATTCCAACTCATTATGATCGGATGTTCAGGGGAGAATTTAACGCTGGTCAATACAGGGAGTGGATACTATATTCAATAAAGATCCCGGATGAAGTTTCAACGCCATTGCTGCATATTCAGTCAGATATGACGTTGGTACGGGTTCTTTATGGATTCAAACCCCGCATATTTTCCCCGGCAGATCGATCACGTCTTCCTTTGCCCGAAGAAAAACGCGATCCATTTTGTCGGTCAATTGCTTATTTTCAAATCAAAACAGTTTTGTTCATCATGAAATCTTCGATGTTGATCCGTTCGACTACCGCGCCGCGTTTTTCTATCTGGGCGACGAAATAGTTCATCTGCTCGTTGGCCTTATCGATCATTTCCTGAGGGAAA
This sequence comes from Desulfobacterales bacterium, assembly GCA_028704555.1. Taxonomy (NCBI): domain Bacteria; kingdom Pseudomonadati; phylum Thermodesulfobacteriota; class Desulfobacteria; order Desulfobacterales; species Desulfobacterales bacterium. The sequence continues at coordinate 5,530 of JAQWFD010000075.1, read as the reverse complement.
GGGCCCCAGGAACCGAGGGGATAACCGCCAGCCGGACGGATCATACCACCATGCCGGCTCCGGTGCGGGGATGTTGGTGCCTTCGGGTCTTCCGATAATAACGCGTTTGAGCGGATCCCATTCATTCCATGAATTGACTATTTTTGCCATTTCCGTACTCCTTTTTCTTTTTATCTGAAATTTGAAATTTTTTTTTCCATAGTCCAATTATCAGACATGTTGCATCAACTTTTTTTTACGAATGTGTCGTTGATATATAAAATTAAATACCGGTAACTATTCAGGGGGGGGCAGAAAATTATCCGAGCCAGTTTAAATTCGGCGTCAGTTCTTTGAAATAACATTTGATGGAATCATGTAAAATTTGAAAGGGTGCCAGCCCCTTTATACGGCATGTTTGTTTGAAGGACAAAATCCGTTCGACCCATCGGTTACCTTTATCGCTCTGGGTTCCGTTACTTCGTTTTCGCCAGAGCACACTAAAGCGCAACGCACGTTCTGCCCGATTATTAGTGGGTTCAACTCCGTTTTCTTCAAGAAAAACCCATAGAGAATCGATCTCACGACCAAGACTGCGGGCCAGTTGACCGGCCTCATCGTCAGCACCTTCATAAAGGATCAACAGCAGGGTAAAACGGGATATGAATTCGGTCCACTTTTTTTCATTCGGAGGCTTTTCCCCCCAACTGCAAAGCAGTTGGAGCTCGGACTTTATATTAGTACCAAACGTTCTGATCGATTCGTTTTTGCTTTCGGATAGCGCGGTGGCCTTTCGAATATAGTGAGCCAGACAAGTCTGTCGATGATTGACCCAGTTGCGGTAAACATTATAGCCATCACTGACTAATATGCTTTTCCAATTTTCGATCAGCTGATCAAAGGCAGCTTTGGATCTGTTCGGATGAATCAAGAAAAAGGCCGCGTTTTCATTGACCATGGTCCACAGCCATCGAAGTTTCCCGCCTTCTTTCCAAGACGTTTCATCTACATAATTTACCAAAGAGGATCTGACGATTTCGGCAATTCGGTCATAGGCCGGTTCAATAGCACATGATACCCGATCAATAATGTTTTGAATCGCACCGATGGAAATGGGAAAGCCGAAAACCGATTGACAAAAACTTTGAACCGTCTCACGGCATGGCACCATGCATGCCACTTAATTCGCCAACAGCAGCGCAGAGACTGGAACCATAACCGGTTTGATTCTCTTTTGGTATACTGGCTTTGACCGTTTTACCGCAATTTGAACATGTGCCCTGATGAAGAATAAAATGAGTTACGTCCATTTTAATTTCAGGCAACTCGATGAATTGATGTGTATAAAACGGTTTTAAACTCTCGCTGTCAAAGTGTGTCCCACCACAAATGCATTGATGCGGATAGAGCGGAACTTCCTCGGTGGGCTCAAGAAGAGTTTGTTGATGGCCCTTATGACCTTTTTGGCCACCCCGTTTTCTCGTTTTCTTTTTGTCTTGCTTTTTGGGTTTGTCAAACGGGCTCTCAGATGACGGTGGCTTACTGGAATTTTGAGAATTTTGTTTTACTCGACCTTCAAGCTTTTCAGTCCGCTTTTCCAGCTGTTCCAATCTGGATGTAAGTTTAACAATCGCCTGCTCCTGTTGTACGATATATTTCCGAACAGGTTCTGGCGTGGCAAGCCAGTCAGCTTTTGAAAATGGTCGTTTAAATTCCATGCTGTGAGAATATCATACAAAAAATGGAAAATATAGCGTTTTTTCAGTGGGTTAATAAACAGGAAAAGGAACTTAAAAAGGCCCTTGTCGATAAAAACCCCGACCAACTCAAACTTCCTTTTGCGCTGTGGACACGCCGGGCCGTTCAACAATTAGTAAAACAACTCTGGTCGATCAATATGCCAATCCGCACGGTAGGAGAATACCTGAAACGTTGGGAATTTACCCCTCAAAAGCCATTACGTCGGGCCTATGAACCGAACCCGGTCGCGGTAAAAAAATGGCTGGCGGATGATTATCCGGCTATCGCCGCTAAAGCCAAAACAGGAAAAAACTGAAATTCACTGGGGAGACGAAACCGGCCTGAGATCTGACAGCCAAAATGGCCGAAGCTATGCGCCTTGATGAAAAACGCCGGCCATTGTGCTTTCTGCTAAACGGAAACGAATCAACATGATCAGTTCGATTACCAATCAGGGCACGGTGTGATTTATGATTTATAATAGCGCTATGAATTCCAAAACATTGATTAAGTTTCTGAAACGTCTGGTAAAGGATGCTACCCAGAAAGTCTTTTTGATTCTGGATAATCTGCGTGTGCATCACAGTAAGCCCGTCAAAGAATGGGTTGAAGCGCATACAGATGAAATCGAATTTTTCTTTTTGCCGTCCTATTCACCAGAATTGAATCAGAACGAATACTTGAATTGTGACCTGAAGGCCGGGGTTCATTCGGGGTCCTCCTGCCAGAACTCAAGAGCAATTGAAAAAGAAGACGATTTCCCATTTAAGGATGCTCCAGAAAAAGCCAAAAAGAGTGGCGAAATACTTCCACCATCCTAAAATAGCTTATGCAGCATAATTGGTTAATTTGATTGCCGGGTTAATAACAATGGCTGAGAAAGAATGGTAATCAAAAATAATTCTGCAAAACAAATGCCAGGATTTTAAAAATTAAAAAATATTTTTTTGTCCATAATTTCGTGATGTTATAAATTAAAAAACAATCAGGCATAAAATGAAATACACATTGATTGTAGCAGTGCTACACATCTGTCAATCTCACTTGTGTCCGGTGTCCCGAAGTATTCCTGCACAATTTTGAGAATCATTACCGATCAGCAGTGTGTGGCATGCCGAAATAAATAACTCTGTAAAGCGTCATCTATTGGTGAAAACCATTAATCGGGAATCGGACAGATAATAATTTTTTCAGGGGTGATACGCGCGTTCGCTCTTCGGAGAAAAGGGATCCGTATGGCGGGTATATTATTTGCCTTCTTTCGAATCCGGACAAGCCGGGGCTCAGAAATTTTTTTGAATGATCTGAAATTTTTTTTAAACCTGATTGGTTACTGGCGTAAGAAATTTTTTTAAAGAAGAATCCCGGGGGGTGGGGGGGGAAAATTCATCACGCTGATGGCATTGAGCGTAGCGTTTAAAACAAAAAAGTATAGTAGTTTAGACAGGTGCCTTTTGAGGGATCCTGCAGCGCGTGAAAAGTCCTGTCGAATTTCAGGAGGCAATCCGTCCGCTGAACAAACAGCGTATTCACGGGCAATACCACACGTTGGATGCTGATCAAAATTTCGGACAGTTTTGGGGGGGGGGTACTCACCACTTTCCTCCTCACCATTGACATCTTTGTTTGTGTCACGATTTGCCTGCCATGGGCCTGCTGATATTGTAAGTTTGACACCTTCGATACATCGTCCACCGGCTGATTGCCAGAAGACGGGCCGCCTTTGAAATATTCCAATCGGTCTTCTCAAGGGCTCTCAGAATCTGATCCGGGCCACTTTCCGTTCGTTTTTCAGACAATTGCTTATTGGCATGTATGAAATTTCGGATATCTGAGGGAAGATGATCCATTTCAATGATCTGGTTCCGACAAAGCACAAAGGCTCTTTCGATGACATGCGCCAGTTCCCGGACGTTTCCAGGCCATGGATAATTCATAAAAGCCTTCTGTACCTCATCCGATACGCCCGAAATCTGTTTTTTATAACTTTTGTTAAAAACGTCGCAAAAATGGCTTACCAGCAGAGGAATATCATCATACCGTTTGCGCAAGGGCGGAAGTTCGATTTCAAATACGTTGAGGCGGTAATAGAGATCCTCACGGAACAGGCCCTTTTCTATCAGTGCTGCCAGGTTGCGATTGGTTGCTGTGATAACGCGGGCATCCACTTTTCTCGGACTCGTTTCCCCGACCCGTTCGACCTCCTTTTCCTGCAGTACCCTTAACAGCTTTACCTGTATGTGAGGTGAAATATCGCCAATTTCATCCAGCAGGATCGTACCACCTGCGGCCGCCTCAAAACGACCGATTTTATCTCTGTCAGCCCCGGTAAATGCCCCTTTGGCATGTCCAAACAGCTCGCTTTCCAGAAGATTTTCAGAAAGGGCCGAACAATTGACCGTTATATACGGCCCGTTCGCCCGGGTACCGGCATAATGCAGGGCTTTGGCGACCAGCTCTTTTCCTGTACCGCTTTCGCCTGTAATCATAACCGTCGTGCTCTGATCGGCCAGCATCTCCAGGAGGTGATAAATTTTCTGCATTTTTTCATTTTTTCCGACGATATTGTGAAAATGATGCCGTTCTTTCAATTCTTCCTCAAGGTGGGTGAGCCGGGTAATATCACGAATTACCAGAACAGCTCCCAGGAATTTCCCGACGCTGTTTAACAACGGGGAGCTGTTGACCATAGCAATCAGTTTGTTCCTGTCGTGGTGCCCGCATTCGATATGGTAATTTCGTATGGTTTTGCCGGCGTTCAACGTTTTTTTCAACACTTCAACGCACGATTGATTGCATTGGCTTGCGCAATCGATAAATGGCCGGCCGATAACGGCTTTGATCCCGCAGATATGTTCCACGGCCTTGTTTGCCGAAATCACGTTCATTTGGGTATCTACAGTGACAACAGCATCCTGTACACTGCTGAAAACTGACTCCAGACGGCTGCGATGTTTTTCCAGCTCCTCTTCGTACATTTTGTTCTCAATTGCTTTGGTAATAATCTGACCCGCCGTGGTCAGAATATACACATCCTCATCTATCCAATTGCGATAATACCGGCACTCATCAAATCCCATAAATCCGTAAAACTCACCTTTGATGAACAACGGAAAATTTAAGGTGGATTTGATTTCCCCGGCCTGCATTCTTTCTTTAAATCTCAGAATCGGGCTTTCGTGCACGTTCGAACAGTTGATGATCTGGCCTTTTTTGAGTTTTTCCGCACCCCACGGAATGGATATAGTCAGCTCGCCAAGCTCTTGGAGCGAGGCGATGCCTTTGCCTACCCATTCACAAATGCAGGAGAAGGTTTCGGAAAAAGAATTATAAGTAAAAATAAAGACGCGGCTGACATCCAGAATGTTTCCCATGCGATGCAGAGATGACTTCAAAAAAACCTGCAGATTATCGAACGATACGGCCTGATCGGATATTTCGGCCAGCATTTTTTCATAGGCGATTCGCATTTCCAGTTTTTCTTCGGCCTGCATCGTTTTACACTCCCTTTTCGGACAGTTACTTTTTTTCTCCCGGACCAGTTCCCATATAAAATTTTTTCACCAGTTGATGACTATAAATCATGCAAAATGCATGTACTGAAAAATATGAACCTGTCTGAAACGTTACAGAAAGGGGGTGGCCAGGGCGGCTGGACCTGCATCCGCCCTGACCGGACAAAGGTTATAAGGGTTTATATTTTTAGTATTTGCCTGAGATAACGGCTTCATCTTCCGGAATATAATGGATCATCTCATGCTTTGACGCATGTTTTTCTTGCGTTGCCAGGCTGACTGCCACCATGACAACC
>JAQWFD010000074.1 GCA_028704555.1 Desulfobacterales bacterium | reverse complement strand
TTGTAATAAAATCAATAGGTTATAAATTGGAAAATTTTTTCTATAAGCATTCGTATTTATTAGGTATTTACATTTCAGTCCCAACGCTTGTCTTGACACCCCGTTGTAAAAAAATGGGAAACTTCAGTTTGTAAAAAGGATTGTTTTTTGGATTTCAGATGGGTTGAATGGATTTGTGCAGAGGTGAATCTTTGCGAAAAACCTCAGTTTTTCCTCTAAAAACGACTTCTTGAAAAGAAGTCGACCAGAGTTTGGATTACAGCACACGAAATGGAAAATAAGTTTACGTTTTTCGTCTCCGTACGGGTATATTTACCGCCTGCTTCGCTCAAGGCGCAGAGAACGCAGCGCATCGAAACAGCGGTTCTGGTCTCTGCGATCTCTGTACCTCAAAAGAGCGAAACGAACGGGCGGTATAAAATATTCCTCTCAGCCAATGACATTAATCGAAGAAAATTCAATAGCATTAACCGAAGAGAATTCGGAGCCGGCACTATTCTGTTCCTCCAGAAACTGCATCAATTGTTCTATTTGATCATCTTCGGTGTTTTGAGCATAAGCTGACAGGGCCTGTTCAGTAACGGCAGGCGGCGGCGGGGGCGGCGGCTGCATACTCTGTGTTTCGCCACTTTCATTGCTGGCCATATCGGATGGGGAGAATCCGTTGCTGTCCATCAATCCTCGCAGCTCTTCCCCACTCAAGGCTCCATCCTCATCGGCGTCAAAACTGCTGAGCGCCTCTTCAACGTCGATACTGGTTCCGGTAATCTCTTCAAGGCCTGCCACCAGAGTCTCAAGCTCGGTTTCGGAAACCAGTCCGTCGCTGTCTGTGTCTGTCATCTGGAAGACATCGTTGCCCGGGGGCGGCTGCTGTCGAACCGTGGAACTGCTGCTCATCATCGACATGGCGCTACTGCTCATACTGTTTATGCCGTTGATCATGTTTTACCTCCTTGAAATTGTTTTATTGCTGATCCTGGAAAAATAATCTTCCCACATTTTTTATATCGTCTTTTTTAACAAAAACTCTATGGTCTTATTGTCACAGGAAAGTAACAGTTTGTATCAGAAGAGAGGGGCTGATCTCCCGGCAACGCACTTTGAACCGGCAGACGGCATGCCGGACCTACTCCCCCACAAATTGGTACCCGACCCCGCGGACAGTCTTCAAGTATCGGGGGGACGTCGAATCGTCTCCGATTTTCTGACGGATGCGTGAAATATACAGGTCGATATTACGGTCGTATCCATTGTAGGCTGCGTGATAAAGTTCGAGTGAAATTTCATCCCGCGTGACGACGCAGCCGGATTTTTGGGAAAGATACCAGAAAAGTTGAAACTCAATGGTGGAAAGTTTCACCGCCTGGCCCGCAACAAAAGCATCCCGTCTGTTGGTATCGACGGTCAGCTTTCCGAACGTCAGTACCGAGGGCTGAGCTGCAGGCGAAAACCGTCGAAGCAACGCTTTAATATTGGCCGCCACCAGCGGCGCACCTGCGGTGATGGACAGGGAAGCATCCGCGCCCAGGCCCAGCGCAAGGACATGAAACCGTTCGTCTCCGTATTCGGAAACAAGAACCAGAAGCCCCGAATATAGAGCACGGATTTCCTGACACAGAACCAGCCCGGCGACCCCGGGTCCAGAACAGTCAAGCACAACCAGATGAGGCCGATCGTTCTCGGCAAGCAATATTTTGGCCTCACGGCGCTCAACATGGCAGACCCGAATATTGTCCCGGGCTAAAAGTTGCTTCAAATCTGAATAAATTTCAGCGATCCCGGCAATAAACAGTACGGTGGGCTGGTTCATAGACATAACATTCATCCCGGCCTGTATTGAATCGACCCCGCCACGAGCAGCGGGGTATCAAAAAAGGCTGCCGCTAATTTCCTTTCAACTTGTAAGTAACTAACGCGGGCCGTGCCCGCAACCCGATTTCCATGGAATTGCCGTTACAAAAAACTCTTTAATTTTCTACCGCCCGTTCGCTTCGCTCTCTCGAGGCACAAAGCTCGCAGAGACCAAAACCGCTGTTTCGAGGCTCTGCGTTCTTCGCGTCTCGAGCGAATCGGGCGGTAACTATAACGGGAAAATTCTTTTTTTTGGGGCTTGATCATAACTGCGGCCACAATGTCACGGCCTCCGTCCCGCCCATTGCCGGCTTCTCCAGCACGATCCGGGGGATGCCGGGCCCATGAATCTAAAGCGCAAAAACTCGGCACGCCTCAAGCCGTTTGCGCTTCTTAACGTTTTACGGCCCCGACATCTTTTACCCGGATCGGGCCATGTCGTACGCCGGCAACGGGCGGAACTCAGAGGCTACGCACTGAAAAATATGGCCGCAGTTATGATCAGGCCCTTTTTTTTGACAGAGTTTAAGGAATAAGGCACTAACGGTTCCTTTCAGAAATATGGCCTGAAAAACTTCTAAGAAACTATACGAATAGTCCCATAATCCTCGTGGCGTTATCCTTCTTTATGGATTTTAAAAGCATTTGGGTGTTCTTTATTGTCAGCGCTACCCGCTGAAAACCCGACCGCTTCCAGACGTAAAATATAAAATAAATGTAAAGGTTTTGTGTTGCTCAGGGACAAAATTGTTAAGATTTTGTAAAGAGGATGCTCATGGTGAGTGTGGCCCTGTCAGGGCTATTCGCCTTTTGCGATAAGGCTGAACATGCTTGATCATAACTTCGGCCACCTTGTCACGGCCTCCGGCCCGCCCATTGCCGGCGTACGACATTCCCCGGACCGTACTGAAGAAGCCGGGATGGGGCGGGCCGGAGGCGCTATATATACGGTGATATGGCCGAAGTTATGACAAGCCCGGCTGAACGCACTACGGTCTTTGAAACTGGCCAATGGCGTCTTTACCAGCTTTCTTGACGGCAAAAAGGGCGTGGTCGGCGGCAGCAATCAAACCGTCTAAGTCCGTTGCATGTTGCGGAAAGGTTGCTACCCCAAAGCTGGCCTGCAGCCGGACCTCAATGCCCTGATCCAGGACATAGACCGTATTTTTCACCCTGGAACGGATCTCGGAGGCTTTTTGAAAGGCCTGGAACTGATCCAGCCCCGGCAGGACTACCACAAACTCATCCCCCGCGTAGGCCACGGCATAAGCCGGTTCTTTCAGGCAATTATCAATGGTACCGGCAACTTTCCGGATGGCCTGGCTACCATTGAGATGGCCATAGGTGTCAACGACCTTTTTAAAATAGTCCAGGTCCATAAATATCAGTGAAACCGGGGTGCCGTTGGCGTGCGCATGTTCAATACATTTGGCAAGAGACTGATACAGGTAACGTTGGTTGTAAAGACCGGTCAAGCCATCGCGGAAGGCTTGCTCCCGAAATTTTCGTTCCCTATCCCGCAAAGCAGCTTCCGCTCTTTTACGCTCAGAGATGTCCACCAGGGCAATCACCACCCGCGCCAGGGTATCCTCGTAACCGGAGACGACCAATGATTTCCCCAAAACAATTTTGGACTCTCCGGTTGTCGTCACGAGTGTTTCTTCGCGTTCGACTGCAGCATTTCCCGTAACAGCCACCAGGATGATCTCCCGTGCCATTTTTAAAAAAAACTTTGAATCGGTTGGAAGAAAAGCACCCCTGTGCCCTGCGCTGTCGGCCACGCCCATCAGGTCCAGGAAGGCCTGATTATGATCCACAGCCTTTATCAACGACCAGCAATGGTGAACCTGTTGAGAATTTTGCTCCAGGTATGTTCTAAAATCAGAGACCCCGGATAACCGCAGTTCTTCAAGATAGGCCTTCAAAGGGGAAGCATCCCATTCGATCAGGGCGATGGGGGCGGATTGAAACAACTGGCGATATCGCTTCTCGCTTTCCCTGAGGGCATCCTCCGCCCTTTTCAATTCGGTATAGTCTTCAACAATGGCCATAACGCCGCTTACGGTGTCATTGGCGCCAGGTATGGGACTGAGATAATAGCGCAAATGAACGCAGGTCCCCTGGGGATCAGTGAAGGGATGTTCAGTGATGACCGGTTGATTCTGATCGATGCAGCGCTGAATATCTGGGAAGATTCCCGACGCAAGCATGGCCTGACAATCGAACAGATTCACTGCTTCTGAGTTGCAGACAGAAGGCCAGGAAAGCATTTGCTGCATTTTCCGCGTGATACCGGTTATACCACCCCGGGTATCAATGGCAAAAATTCCGAGCGGCGCGCTATCGCCCAGAAGCCGGTTTCTTTCTTCATAGGCTTTGAGCGCGGCCTCGGCGTTGCGGCAGCGTTGTTCAGTCCCCTGAAATTCGGCAACTTTCCGTCGCAACAGGCTGATTTCACTATTTAACTTCTCTATGTCTTCAGATTTCATAGTCATGAGGACCCTTTTGTTTGTTCGCATCATCCTTTAAAAGTTGTCATTGCACGAGGATTTTCCTCCAGCGGCGTTCAGTGTAAGATCATCTGCGACTATATAAAAAAAATGGATTGATTGCACATAAAATTTTTTCGTTTTTTTTGTAAATTGGATGGACCTGGTTTTATGGATAAAATTATTTTCGATTGAACCCTTATGACGGCCAGCTGCCAAACGCCTGCTTTTCAAGCTTCATTTTACCGTCACTGCCCCTGTAAATATTGATCCGGACATTCCAGTTTTCAGTATCCGGAGCAGGATAATCCAACCGGAATTGACTGCACCTGCTTTCTTTACGCATTATCGACGCCCGCAGTTTCATCTCCGCAGTCACAATCATGTTCGATGCTTCATGTGCCAGCCTCAACGCATGGAGGTCTGCCGCCCGAAGCATGGGCATATGATGATCTCTCAATTCTTCGACATAAGCCAATGCCGCTTTTAAGAGACTCTCTTAACAATGGTCAGTCAGGTCGGTCACCGCCCGGTGGCATCCCATCGGGAACGGCTGCCATCCGGCCGTTGCACTCACGGCAAATCGCCTGGATTGTTTCACCGTAACGTCCCGTAAATTCGACGCTGTCACCGGCCTGTTTGCCTTCGCATGCCGCGATCGCTTCGGCCGGTGGCCCCTGACGTCGGCCTTGTTTATAATCACGATCCTGGTCCCTGGCACAGCCGGTCATCGTTATCAGTGCGAACAAAACCACGGTTGATGACACTTTCAATAATTTCTGTCTGTTCATTTTTAACCTCCTTTGCGGTTGATTTATTGGGCATAAGATAGATGACGAATGTAAAGTTTTTTTGTTGTTCCGGGACAGAATTGTAAAGATTTTGTAAGGGCTTGATCATAACTGCGGTCACAATGTCACGGAGTCCGTCCCGCCCATTGCCGGCTTCTCCAGCACGATCCGGGGGATGCCGTGCCCGTTTATTTAGTCGGCTGGGCGTCAATCACTGTCTTCTTCGGCTCTCCGTGTCCCACCCAGTGGTGTATGTCTTCAATTAACAGATACAGGCACGGCACCAGAATGAGGGTGATACCCGTGGCAAAGAGGATGCCGAAACCCAGCGACAGAGCCATGGGAATCATGAACCGAGCCTGACGGGAGGTCTCAAAAATCATTGGTGCCAGGCCGCCGAAGGTGGTCAGGGTGGTCAGGACGATCGGCCGGAAACGGCGCAGGCCGGCAACTCGGATCGCCTCCACCGCACCGGTGCCTTCGCGTCGCCGGCGGTTGGCGTAATCGATCAGTACCAGCGAGTCGTTGACCACCACCCCGGAGAGTGCCACAATCCCCATCATACTCATCAGGCTGAGGTTGTATCCCATCAGCAGATGGCCGAGTACCGCGCCGACAATGCCAAAGGGGATGGCGATCATGACGATCAGCGGCTGGCTGTAGCTGCGAAACGGAATCGCCAGCAAAAAGTAAATGGCCAGAATGGCCAGGACAAAGCTACCGATCAGGCTCTGCATGCTCTCTTTCATATCGGCCTGCCTGCCCTGGTAGCCATACGATAACCCGGGATAATCACGGGCCAGCTCGGGCAAAATGCTGCTGTTGAGGGTGGCCTGCACCTGGCCGGTCTCGCCGATCGGCTCCACGTTAGCGCTCACCGTCACGGTGCGCCGGGCATCGCGGCGGCTGATGGTAGTATAGGCCCGGCCCCGTTCGACCTCAGCAATATCGAGCAGCGGTACAAAAGTGCCGGCCGGGGTGCGGATCATCAGATTCTCCACATGGTATTCGCTGAGACGCTCGCTCTCGGGCAGACGCACACGGACGGTCACCTCGTTGCGGCCACGTTGCTGACTGAAGGCCTCGGCACCGGAAAATGCATTGCGCACCTGGCGGGCGACCTCGGCAGAGGTCAGGCCCAGACTCTGGCCCTCGGGTTTGATGGAAAAATCGAGCTGCTGCTTACCCGGGGTGTAGCCGTCGTCGAGATCCTTGACGTTTGAAAACTCGGCCAGACGATCCGCCAGGGCAGCGCTGGCCTGCTCAAGCACATCAATATCAGAATGAGAAATTTCAACGGTCAATGCAGCCCCGGAGCCGGGCCCACCCCCGTCCGACTCAAATCGCAGGGATTCCAGGCCAACAACCTGACCGAACTTTTCCCGCCACAGCCGGGTCACCTCGCTGGTGTTCAAAAGGCGGACCCCGGAATCAGTGAGGTAGGCCCTTACTTCCACCTGGTTTTCTTTGATCCTGGAAGAAACCCCCTTAAGCAGTCGATCACCCCCGTTTTCGGTGGCCACCGCTTCCATGGCGTTGGCCAGCCTGTCCTGAACGGCCACGACCTTGCCCATAGGACTTCCCACAGGGAGAACGGCAGTCACCTTGGCCGTATCCGACTGGACCCGTGACATCATGATCAAGCCA
>JAQWFD010000073.1 GCA_028704555.1 Desulfobacterales bacterium | reverse complement strand
GGCAAACATATGAACGCGAGAATCTGGGGGAACTTTCAGCCCTCGCCTTCTCTCAGGTACCGAGCAGCAGCTTAACGATAACCGGATTTTTCGTCAAGCTCGAAAAACTGGATCATCGAGTTTAAAGGCCTTATGCTTGCAAGTTTAAATGTGGCTGTTCCAATCTGCTTGTTTTGGGAACTACACTCTGATATTGAAAAAAAATTTGCATTTCAGACCTACAAATAACAAAGTATGGATACCGTTTCAGCCATGAAAACAACTCACCAGATACACTTTACAAATTCAAACCGCATGACGGCTGTGCCTTCATGCAGTGTCGATCTGACGGTCACCTCACCTCCCTACCCCATGATCAAGATGTGGGATGAAACGTTTTTACATCAGGATGCCGATGTGGGAAGTGCCTTGAAAAAATATGACGGGGTTGCTGCGTTTGAACGGATGCACCGCCTGATGGATACGGTATGGGATGAGGTTTACCGGGTTCTGAGGCCCGGTGGCATCGCCTGCGTCAATATCGGAGACGCCACCCGGACCCTGGACGGGCATTTCATGCTCTATTCCAATCATTCCAGAATCCTGTTCCACATGCTGGATATCGGATTTGTGGCTCTCCCGCAGATTCTCTGGCGCAAGCAGACCAACGCGCCCAACAAATTCATGGGTTCCGGCATGATGCCGCCCGGGGCCTATGTGACCCTGGAGCATGAACATATTCTGGTACTGCGCAAAGGCCGGAAGCGGGAGTTTGATACCGGAAAAGAAAAAGAAAACCGGCGGGAAAGCGCTTTTTTCTGGGAAGAACGGAACATCTGGTTTTCCGATATATGGATGGATTTAAAAGGCGCAAGGCAAAAAATGCTCGACAAGAAAACCCGCGGCAGAAGCGGCGCCTATCCGTTTGAACTGCCCTACCGGTTGATCAATATGTTCTCGGTAAAAGGAGATACGGTGGTCGATCCGTTTCTGGGAACCGGAACCACCATGGCGGCGGCCATGGTTACCGGCCGGAACAGCATCGGCTTTGAGTTGGAAAAGGGCTTTAGCGATGTGATTCACGACCAGCTCCGGGAAGTACCCGGTTTTTCATCCGAACTGATCCGTGAACGGATAGAAAAGCACCTGGAATTTGTTGATCAGCGCGTTCAGGCCAAAGGCCCGATGAAATACATCAACGCGCATTACGGATTTCCGGTCATGACCCGGCAGGAAATCCAGCTGAAACTGGAAATCCCCGAATCAGTCAACCCGTCGGATACCAACACATTTGAAGTAAAATATTCGGAAGATCCCTGCAAGGGATATGAGGCACCAGAAACTTCCAAAACACCGGCATCCGCTGACACGGTAACGGATCCGCCTTCAGCGCATTTTGAGAAAAAACCGTCTAAAGCCGTACAGATGAAGCTGATCGGCTGATAGCTTCAGGAGATAAAAAGACAAACACGGTTTGTTCCAACCGGATCCATTCACGTCCGGCCGAAGGCAAACCGTGTTCCTTTTATGATAGAGTCACAGCCGGCAGCATCGTATATCGGTGACAATAATGCCCCGGGCGCCGACATCTTTCAGTTCGTCCATGATCCGATTGACATCTTTTCGCATGGTCATGGCCTTGACCGCAACCCATCCTTTTTTGCTCAACGGAGAAACCGTCGGGGATTCGATACCCGGGGTCATCCGGCTCACCGTTTCAAGGAGAGATTCCGGGGCATCATATTCCACGATCACATATTCACGAGCGACCACAATTCCCTTGAGCCGTTCGATAAACACCTTTACATCATGCCGCTGGCAGATTTCCTGCTGCCGGGCTATGAGAACGGCTTCGGAGCTCAGAAGCGGCTCACCGATAACCTTCAGCCCGGCATCTTCCAATGTTTTTCCGGATTGAACCACATCGGCAACCACATCGGCAACGCCCAGCTGGATGGCTATTTCAACCGCCCCTTCCAGGCGGATGATCCTGGCAGGCGTAACGTTTCGATGTTTTAAATCGTTTAAAACCAGATTGGGATATGATGTTGCGATTCTAAGCTGATGAAACATTTCAGGGGTAAGGCTGCTGCTATGCGGAACCGCATAATAAAAATCGGATTTGCCGAATCTCAACGGCAACAACTCCACAACGTCCGCTTCGCTGTCAATGGCCAGATCCCGGCCGGTAATGCCCATATCCAGGACCCCGTTATGAACATACACGGAAATATCCCTGGGCCGCAGGAATACAAATTCGATTTTATTTTCACTGTCACGGACCATCAGCTCCCGGCCATACCGCCGGCAGCGATAACCTGCCTCTTTTACGACCTGAACAGCCCCCTCGGATAACGAGCCTTTATTGGGCAACGCAATTTTCAACATATCAAATTATCCATAAATCTTCGTTCAATAAAATTACAGATGTTTGTAGATATCTTCCAACCCCAGATCACATGCCAGCATCATCACCTGAATATGGTACAAAAGTTGAGAAATTTCTTCGGCAGTCCTTTGACGGCCTTCATGTTCCGACGCCATCCAGACCTCTCCGGCTTCTTCAAGAATTTTTTTCCCGATAAAATGCTTTCCTTTTTCCATTTCATTAAAGGTACTCGATTCCGGGTCCTGACTAAATGCCTTCACCTGGAGCTCGACAAATAATTCTTCAAACGATTTCATATATCCACCCTGTTTAATTTAGGATTAATCAATCATCCGTTTGGCCGTCTTTAAACCGCTGCAACCATCCTCGGATATTATCTGCGGATCTTTGAACACGCTTAAATCAACTATCACTATCGATGTCCGATTGCAATACAGAGCATTTAATCGCATAACCGGATCAGGGGAATAAACTTATGATTGGCTTTCGGAAACGGGTATCTGTCAATCTCCCCCATGGCAATCCACCGGTAATCCATTGGGCCGTTCAGTTTGATATCGCCTGACACATAGCGGCATTTAAACACATCCATCACGATTTTAAAATGCGTGTACGCATGCCTTACCCGGGTGATATATGCCTCTATTTCAACCTCCAGATTCACTTCTTCCCGAATTTCCCTGATACAGGCCGATTCAGCATCTTCTCCGTGTTGGGCCTTCCCGCCGGGAAACTCCCAAAGTCCGCCGAGAAGGCCATCCAGCTTACGGCGGGTAATCAGGACGAGATCGTCTTTTTGGATCACTCCGGCACTGATGCGATATTCCGGAACCGCTTTTTTGATGACCCGTCGGGGATAGACATCGACATGGCCATGTTGACAGGCGCTGCAGGCCGATTGCACCGGGCATATGGCACAATCAGGGCTACCGGGTCTGCAAACCAGGGCACCGAGTTCCATCATGGCCTGATTGAATACGCCGGGGCTGTTCCGATCCAGTAACGATTCCGCCAGCTGCCGGAATACGGCATACGATGACGACTGATTTACCGGAACATCGATCTGAAACAAACGTGACAGCACGCGTTTTACATTTCCATCAACCACTGAATAAGGCTGGTGAAATGCAATGCTCAATACTGCCGAAGCGATGTAATCTCCCACCCCGGGAAGTTGTTTGAACGCTTTGAAGGAATCCGGAATCTGTCCGCTGTAATCAGAAAAAATCAATTGAGCCGCCCGATGCAGATTTCGTGCACGTGCATAGTAGCCTAAGCCTTCCCATGCCTTGAGAACATCCTGCAGACCGGCACCCGCCAATTGATGTATATCCGGAAAATTTGTGACAAACTTCCGGTAATAGGGAACAACGGTTTTTACCTGTGTCTGCTGGAGCATCACCTCCGAGACCCAGATACGATAGGGATTGTCCGTTTGACGCCAGGGAAGATGCCTGTGATGGGTGTTGTACCACAGGATCAGTCTTTTACAAAATCCGTGTATTTGATCTGAGTTCATATATCAGTCAAGCGTTTACCATAGCAAAAAATAGAACCGGCTCCGGTGTTCTGAAAACAGGTTGGCCATTTTTGCAGGACCGCTGAACCCGGGATTTAGGTACATGCAAAAATGGCCAACCTGTATAAAATCCATTCAGTTATTTTAATATTTGCCGGACAAGCCGCCCATGTCCGCAACTGCCACGTCAGTATCACAAGCGACTATCGATGGTTATTCCGAATCCTCGGGTTCATCTCCAAGGATGTCCTCGACATCGGTTTCTTCTTTCACATCGGTATCATCCTTTATCGCTTCCAATATAACGGGCTTTTTAAATTTTACAATAAAATCCTTGTCTTCAAGGATCAATTCCTTCCTTTCGCAGGCGGCATCACTGTACAGTTCGATGACAGAATCCGCTATTTTATCCACATAGAGCGCAACAGGGAAAAAGTCCTGCGATCTGAGTAACAAAATCAGCTTTCGTCTGTCTTCGGAAATGCCGGATATGATATCAGCTTGATCATACTTAACCTCGCAAACCAGAGAAAAAATATTTTTATCAAGCATTTCATATTCCTGAATCAACAAATTACCTGTATCTTTTTCTTTTATCATGACATATTTTTGTTTCATTTTTTATCTCCTTATAGGATTCAGAATGCCGAAAAAACCCGGAAAGCCTGATCCCGAATAATGTTTAAAGCAAAACTGATGCTATTTTATCGATAGCTCGTGTGCAGCCACGAATTTGATTTTGAACAGATTCGCGCAGAGATTGGATGAAACGGTCATTTATGGATGAAAATCAAGTCAGTCAGAAACGGAAAACAAATAAAATTGAGCAAAGATTTCGACGGATTTTGGCGTCTCTCAAGCCTGTTCACAGGGTTCATCTTCAAAACCCGGCAAGGGGCGTTTGCTGACTGACTGTATATAAACGTTAGTCATGACCAGAGACAGACCAGGGAATATGGCAAATTGTTCAGGTTCTTTAATTTGCGCGCCTCAATATATTTATACACATCGTCATATCTTCGAGCAAGGGGAAACACTGATGTTGCAAAAGTCGAGG
Source organism: Desulfobacterales bacterium (assembly GCA_028704555.1). NCBI lineage: Bacteria > Pseudomonadati > Thermodesulfobacteriota > Desulfobacteria > Desulfobacterales > Desulfobacterales bacterium. The sequence continues at coordinate 1,881 of JAQWFD010000073.1, read as the reverse complement.
ATGCCTCAGTTCCAGGGCATCAGGAGTGATGCGGTAACGATCTACATCTACCTCGTGATCATCAGAAAATATCTGTTTTCCCCCCTGATTTCTGCGTTCGCCCTGTGAAATGCGAAGCGCATTCCTCCGGGGTCATGGTTTCAAGATTTTATTGGCATAACCGGCACCCTGAATTAATGGGGCACAGATTTAAATTTCATTCAAACTGAAAAACGCACAGTTACTATATACAGGCAAAAAAAGCAACCCAATCATCCGAACATGCCATATCAAAAAGGGCCTTGCTCCTGTAGAGTTCTCTCCAGGCAAGATGCAACATGGCTCCTCAAGGCAGACAGAATCTACCGAAGAAACGAAGTTTCGATCGCTTTGTCCAAAGCGATCGAATTGAAGATGCGGCCGCCGAATCAGGGCAACAAAATCAAATCGTCTGCGGATCAAAAGTGTCTACACTTCACACATCTGTAGCACTACACATGTGTAGTGCTACGGTGCGAATTATTACAATTTTAAAAATCTCTTACAGTCTCATTCCATATAACTTTCCTGAAATTCTGTAAAAATAATAAATATATATAAAAAAAGTCCGTGCTCAAGCTTCTGGCGTCTGTCTTGCATTCTATAATAGAAAAACGAAAAAAGCCGGGATATGACCGGGATACAATAAGAACAGACAACAACGCCTCAACATGCTTTTAAAAATTTTAAAATTTGACGGTAATTCAATACCCGAAAAGTTGAGTTGAATCCGTCGAAGCAACGATTTAAGCAAATGTCTCTCCGGCTGAAAGTGGCAATGAACAGGGAAGAGATATTACCCCGATGGTTCCATGGGACTGGAGGTTGAGAAATGATAAACGTTGTCAACATAATCGGAAACAGGGGGGTCACCTACCGGCTCAACCAGATTGGAAGAGCTGGAACAGATGAAGCTGGTACCGAATGTGCAACAAAAATTCTGAAAAACTCTCAGCCTTTATTTAGCCTGACGCGGCAGGCAATGCCCAGGGGAGAAACTTTTTTTACGATTTGTAGAGGAGTTTCTCCTCCCCTCCCCCCGCCTCCTCCCTCTCCTCCTGTCATTAAAAAACACGAGTTTGTTTATTTATAGTTATATGTAGAAAAAACACTTTTAACAATTCAAAAGGAGTACGAAAATGGCAAAAATAGTCAATTCGTGGAATGAGTGGGATCCGCTCAAAACAGCTGGATAAACTCGGAATGGAAGTTATTCCAATTCCGTATCAGCACGTAATTCCGTTCGGCGGCGCGCTGCACTGCACCACCTTGGACGTTTATCGTGAAGGCGGCTGCGAGGATTATTTCCCGAGACAGATTAAAGGCTACTAAATAAGGCTGATATCTGTATCGGCTTGATTTGATTTAAAAATAAGCAATTGACCGACAAGATGGATCAGGTTTTTCTTTGGGCAAAGGAAGACGTGATCGATCTGCCGGGGAAAATATGCGGGGTTTGAATCCATAAAGAACCCGTACCAACGTCATATCTGACTGAATATGCAGCAATGGCGTTGAAACTTCATCCGGGGTCTTTATTGAATATAGTATCCACTCCCTGTATTGACCAGCGTTAAATTGTCCCCCTGAACATCCGATCATAATGAGTTGGAATTACAGCTACCACATGCTTTAATTCCGACCGAAATTTTTATTTATTACAAATAAAACAGATCCAGATGAAGGAGGTAGTACTACTATGTCACCTATGGCAATCGGTCTTATTTTCTTTATTCTCGCATATTTTGCTCTCGGCGTGGGAATGTATTTTTTGGTGAAAGGAAGCGGGAAACGCTATATCATCTGCGGTAAAAGTCTTCCTTTTTTTCTGGTAGGATCCATGCTGCTGGCGCAATCACTGGA
>JAQWFD010000072.1 GCA_028704555.1 Desulfobacterales bacterium | reverse complement strand
TACCAGTGCGGGAATTGCAGCGCCAGCTGTAATTATACATATGTTTATGACTATCCGGTACATCAGATTATGCGTCTGATTCAGCTGGGGCAGAAAAAACCGGCGCTTTCGTCTCAGGCGATATGGCAGTGCGCCTGTTGCCAGGCATGCACCACACGGTGTCCGAACGATATCGATGTAGCCAAAGTGATGGCGGTGCTTCGCGACATGTCCATCGAAGAAGGTCTGGTGGCCAAAAAAAATATACAGGGATTTTATGCAGACTTTCTTAAATCGGTCAAACGCTTTGGCCGCGTGTTTGAGCCCGGTCTTCTCATTCAATATAACCTGAAGGCGGCCAGGCCGTTTAATGATGCGGAGCTGGGACCCGGGATGCTTAAAAGAGGAAAGTTGCCCTTTTTCCCTTACCGCTCCAGAGACATTAAACAGGTAAGCGGCATATTTGAACGATTTGAAGCCTACAAAAAAGAACAGAAACAGCCGGAATAACCGGTTTATATATAAGGGTGAGTGAACCAATGAAAAAAATAGCCTATTACCCTGGATGCTCCCTGGAAAAAACGGCCTGCGAATATGACTGGTCAGCCCGGGCGGTATGCGATGCCCTCGGCGTAGAGCTGGTTGAGATCCCCAACTGGACCTGCTGCGGATCGACCCCGTCAAATGCTTATGATCCGTTGCTTGGCGGTGCGCTGGCCGGCAGGAACCTGGCCATTGCTGAAAATCAACTCGGTCTGGATACGGTGATGACCCCGTGCCCGAGCTGCTTAAAATCGCTCAAAGGGGCCTTGAAAACCTATCAAAAAAAACCCGAAGCGTTTTTAAAAATTCTGGATATGCCCTTTTCGGGAAATGTGCGGCCGATTTCCGTTCTGCAACTGCTGTATGAAGAGGTAGGGGTGGAGGCGATACGCGAAAAAGTGATTTATCCCTTGACCGGTCGGGTGATTGTGCCTTATTACGGATGCCTGCTTACCCGGCCCCCTGAGTTTGCCGATTTCGATGATCCGGAAAATCCGATATCCATGGACAAATTACTGGAAGCCATTGGCGCGACGGTACCGTATTTTTCTCACAAGACCGAGTGCTGCGGTGCCTCGTTCGGCGTAACGGAAAAACCGGTGGTTGGCAAGCTGACCGGCCGCATTCTGGAAGCGGCTGAGCAGGCCGGGGCCGAAGCGATTACCCTCGCCTGCCAGATGTGTCAGCAGAATCTGGACCTGCGCCAGGGCCAGGTCAATAAGTACGGTAACACGGCATTTAAAATACCGATTATTTACATTACCCAGCTGATCGGACATGCACTGGGCATTGACGCCAAAACCCTGGGCATTGACAAGCTGATTGTAAATGCAGACAGTTTGTTTGAACATAAGCCGTCAGCCTTGCGTGCGTAGGTGGATGAACCAGATTCAATTGGAATACAGGCGGCACAGGCGTACGGATGTCGCCTTAAACCTGATTATTTACAGAGGGATAGGTTATGCGTATTGGTGTTTTTGTATGTAGATGTGGAACGAATATTGCCGGTACGGTGGATACCGAAGCCGTAGCGCGCCAGGCGCTGTCATATCCGGATGTCGTGTATGCGACCGATTATATGTATACATGCTCCGAGCCCGGCCAGAAGGAAATCCAGGCGGCCATTAAAACCCACGGTCTACAGGGCATTGTCGTTGCTGCGTGCTCTCCCCGCATGCACGAGGCGACATTCCGCCGGGCAGTTGAAAAGGCGGGTTTAAACCGTTATATGTTCGAGCAGGCCAATATCCGGGAACACTGTTCCTGGGTCAGTAACGACAAGAAGGCCAATACGATAAAAGCGGCGGATACGGTCCGGATGGCAGTAGAAAAGCTGCGCGTTAACGAGCCTTTGTTTTCCTCCCGGGTACCAATCAACAAACGGGTACTGGTAATCGGCGGTGGGGTTGCCGGTATTCAGGCAGCCCTGGATTGTGCCGATGGCGGGCTGGACGTGGTCATGGTGGAACGCGAGTCGACCATTGGCGGTAAAATGGCCAAACTGGATAAGACCTTTCCGACCATCGACTGCTCCTCGTGCATCCTGGGTCCCAAGATGGTGGACGTGGCCCAGAATGAAAAAATCAAGCTGTATGCCTACAGCGAAATCGAAGCTGTTTCGGGTTATATCGGAAATTTTACGGTTCAGATCAGAAAAAAAGCCACCTATGTGGACTGGAATCTGTGCACCGGCTGCGGGGTGTGTACGGAAAAATGCCCGTCAAAAAAATCCTATGACAAATTCAACGAGGGGCTTGCCACGACCACGGCGATCAACATCCCTTTTCCCCAGGCGATTCCCAAGAAAGCTGTCATTGATCCGAAGGCCTGCCTGTACCTGACCAAAGGCAAATGCAGACTCTGTGAAAAGGTATGTCAGGTGAAGGCGATCCGTTTTGATATGAAAGACGAAATTATCACCGAAGAGGTCGGTGCCATCATCACCGCAACAGGCTATGATCTCTTTGATGCGTCGGTTTATGGCGAATATGGCGGCGGGCGATATCCGGATGTAATCTCGGCCATGCAGTACGAGCGCATTTTAAGTGCGGCCGGCCCGACCGGCGGTCATATCAGACGCCCCTCCGACGGAAAAGAGCCCAAAGACATCGTGTTTATCTCCTGTGTCGGGTCCAGAGACCCGTCGGTGTGCCGACCTTACTGCTCAGCGGTCTGCTGCATGTATATTGCCAAGCAGGCCACCATGACCCGGGATCATCTGCCCGACTGCAACTGCTATGTGTCCTACATGGATATCCGTGCTCCCGGTAAAAACTATGACGAATTTGTCCGCCGGGCTCAGGAAGAGTACGGCGTGCAGTATTTTCGCGGACGGGTGGGCAAAGTCTATCCCAAAGGGGATAAGCTGATCGTGCAGGGAGCCGATACGATGCTGGGCGCGCAGATCGAGATTGAAGCGGATCTGGTGGTGCTGGCCACCGGTATCGAGTCAGCCGTCGGCGCTGAAGAACTGGCCGAGAAGCTTCGCATCTCTTACGATCAATATGGATTTTTCATGGAAAGCCACCCGAAACTGCGTCCGGTAGAAACCAATACCGCCGGAGTCTTTCTGGCGGGCGTCTGCCAGGGTCCCAAGGATATTCCGGCCTCGGTGGGCCAGGGAAGTGCCGCGGCATCCAAGGTTCAAATGCTGTTCTCGCGCGATACCATTGAAACCGATCCACAGGTGGCCATGGTCAATGAACTGATGTGCGTGGGATGCGGCAAATGTATCGATGTCTGTCCATTCGGCGCGATTCAGTGGAAAACCCTGCGGGACGGGTCACGCAAGGCACAGGTTCTTGAATCTGTGTGCCAGGGGTGCGGATTGTGTAATGCAACCTGTCCCCCGAAGGCTATTCAGCTCAGGCATTGTAAAGACGATCAGGTTTTGGCGGCAGTCAATGCCCTGTATGCATAGGAGGCATGAAAAAATATCTTATGGAAAATCTGCAACAAAATTCGACTGAAGAACAAAAAATCCGGATTATCGGCTTTTTATGCAACTGGTGCTCGTACGGCGGAGCCGATACCGCCGGTGTTTGCCGGTTCAAGCAACCTACCGACCTGAGGATTATCAGAATTCCCTGCACAGGACGCATGGATCCGATGTTTGCCATCAAAGCCCTGATCAACGGGGCCGACGGCGTGCTGGTATCCGGATGCCACCCCAACGACTGCCATTATTCCGTGGGCAATTTTTACGCCCGCCGGCGCATGGAAGCGCTCAAGCGGTTTTTGCCCTTTGTCGGCATCGATACACAGCGCTTTCACTATACCTGGGTATCGGCATCAGAAGGTCAGGTGTGGCAGCAGGTGGTAACCGAATTTACCGAAAAAATTCACCAGCTGGGCCCGAATCCCGGATTCCATATAAACCCGGACATTCAGCAGCCCCTGTCACTTGCCTTATAGATCGTAGATAGTGTCTGTCTGAAAACAGGCATTTACAGATGGACACGCGCTGAAACCAACAGCAAATGTTAGGATACATGTTCATGAATGATAAGAACAAAATCATAAAGCAAACCTTTCAAAAGGTATTTGATGATCTGGAAGTGGTTCTCGGCTGGAAGCAGGGATTTGACAGCCTGCATATGACCCCGGCCTTTATCCGCAAGGCATCGGACCTGGATCAGCTGGTGTTCAATCCGCAGTGCGTACAGAACCTGAGCGGATACCTGTTCAGCACCCTGAAAGCTGCTGACCCTGAAAAACAGGGAAAAATCGGCATCTGCGTCAAGGGCTGCGACAGCCGGTCGCTGACCGCCCTCATCCAGGAAGGTCTGGTTGAGCGGGACCGGGTATACATCGTCGGCATCCCGTGTAAAGGGGTCGTGGACGTTAAAAAGCTCCGGAACCTGAAACCTTCTTTAACCGAAATCTCCGGGATTACCATCGAGGCTGATGAGGTGGTGATTGAGGCTGACGGCAAAACAGAGCGTTTTCCGATAGCAGATGTGCTCGCGCATAAATGTCTGCAGTGCCGGTATCCCAACCCGCTGATATATGATGCGCTGATTGGAGAGCCGGTTACCGCAAGAGTGGCACAGGATGCCGCACGCCCTGCCGTAGAACAGCTCGATGCCCTTTCTCTGGAAGCACGGCGCAATTTCTGGCTGACCGAAATGGACCGGTGTATCCGCTGTTATGCCTGCCGGAACGCATGCCCCATGTGTGTCTGCCAGGACAGCTGTATCGCCGAGACCCGGTCACCCAAATGGTTGTCCCAGCGTTCGGATATTTCGGAAAAATTCCTGTTTCACATGATCCGGACCGTGCATCTGGCCGGCCGGTGCACTGAATGCGGCGAATGCATGCGCGTGTGCCCCGTGGACATTCCGGTCACCCTGCTGATGGAAAAAATGAACTGTATCGTCAAGGAGCTGTTTGATTATGAAGCCGGGATCGATCCTGAGAGCAAACCGCCCCTGCAGACCTATGATTCCAGCAAAACGGGTATTTAGTGAGCGCCGACGGGAACATTTAACACCAATCCCCGGCATGCCGCCGTTAAGACGCGCACAGGGATGAGCGAGTGAGGATAAACCATGACAGAATGTTACTATATTTCTCAAAATGAATTGCCTGCCGTGCTGGAAACGGTTTCCGGCCTGATGGATGTATGGGTTCCGCTCAAGACAGGGACACATAAAACCGCCATCGAATTTGCCCCCTTTACACCGGGATGCCGCCCCATCTTTGACAGGCAGAGCACCAGTTCGCCAAAATCCGTATTATTTCCCCAATCCGAAACACTGTTCAAGTTTCGTTATCTGAAAGATGAGAGCGATCCAACCCGGCAGACGGTGGCGCTGACCGACCTTGAAGAGATTCGGCCGGCACTGGTCTTTGGCCTTCGCCCCTGTGATGCACGAGGCTTTCTGGTCTTTGACAAGGTCTTTCTCGACGGAATCGCCAAAGATCCATATTATGCGAAGCGGCGTGAAAAAACCGTGCTGGCGACCCTTGCGTGTAAAACCCCGGACAGCGCCTGCTTCTGCTCATCCGTGGGCAGCGGCCCCGGTGACCGGCAAAACAGTGATCTGTGGATCATACCGATCGACGATGGCTTTGTGATCGAAGCCCTGACGGAAAAAGGGCGCGAGGTTCTGCCCCGATTCGGGAAGCCGGCAGGTGAGTCGCAGATAAAACAGGCTGAAAAAGTACAGAAACACATTGATGGCCTCACGGTGGGCAAGGCCGACCTGACAGGGGCGGGCAGCGAGTTTACCCGCCGGTTTACCGACACGGAATTCTGGCGCGATCAGGTGTCCAAGTGTCTCAGCTGCGGGATGTGTACCTTCAACTGTCCGACCTGCTATTGTTTCAACATCACGGATGACGCGCATGGGCTTGAAGGTGAACGGCTCCGATCCTGGGATTCGTGCATGTTCAACCACTATACCCGTGAAGCCAGCGGACACAACCCGCGACCCGAAAAATATGAGCGATTCCGCAATCGGGTCGGGCATAAATTCAGCTACTTTCCGGAACGATATGACGGCATGATGGCCTGCTGCGGATGCGGACGCTGTATCCGAAACTGCCCCGTATCCATGGATATCCGTCAGATTGTACGATCCTTGAAGGAGAACGCCGATGTGTGATACCACGATCAATCCCTATCTCCCCGAACTGGCGACAGTCAAAGAAATAATCGAGGAAACCCATAATATTAAAACTTTCCGCATCGTTTTAAACGATGCGGAAAAAATGAAGAATTTTACCTTTGAATCCGGCCAGGTGGGGCAGCTGTCTATTTTCGGCGTCGGAGAATCAACCTTTGTCATCAATTCGCCTCCAAGCGAAAAAGACTATCTGCAGTTCAGCGTGATGCGCACCGGTGAAGTCACCCAGCGGCTGCACCAGCTGAACGAAGGCGATCAGATCGGTGTCCGCGCGCCCCTGGGCAAGGGGTTCCCCCTTGGCCTGCTCAAAGGAAAAGACCTCCTGTTTATCGGCGGCGGTATCGGAATGGCCCCTATGCGGACCCTCCTGCTGCATACCCTGGATCACAGAAGCGATTACGGCAACATCAAAGTCATTTACGGTGCCCGCACGCCTCAGGATCTGTGCTACGGGTATGAGTTTGATAAGTGGCGTGAGGGCGGCGCAGACCTGGTGCTGACCATCGACAGCGAGGCCGCCGGCTGGACCGAACGCGTCGGTTTTGTTCCGACCGTGTTAAAGGAGGAAAAACCCAGCCCCGACAACAGCGTTGCCGTCACCTGCGGCCCCCCGATCATGATCAAATTCGTACTCCAGGGTCTGAAGGAAATGGGTTTTGCCGACAACCAGATTCTGACCACCCTTGAAAAACGGATGAAATGCGGCATCGG
>JAQWFD010000071.1 GCA_028704555.1 Desulfobacterales bacterium | reverse complement strand
CGATGCAGATCGAATATTGCCGGGTTTTGGAAAGCTGATAAAAAATCATTCTCTCCCTGATCAAATCATCCAACTAATTGCCGACGCGCATTCGTTAGCTTAATCCAACTGAATATTGTGATCATAGTAAATTCTGAAGAAGACACCGGCCGGGGGGGTGTCAAACCAAGGGCCGTTTGCAAAAGGTCTATGCCTCTCATAATGCCCAATCAACTATCACTTTTGGTATTTGTAATATCAAAATTTACCCGCCCGAAACAGCGAGGAGCCAAAATTAATAAATATTCCATACCAAAGCAAGCCTTATAATTTAATTTTCAGTTAGTGTCTGAACGAAAACCCCTTTGTAAGTGTATCGATAGTGAGGTGAAATTTACTTCAGATATTTTTCGGCAGTGATGAAAAAAATACGAGCGGAAAAGGTCGACTGCTTCGTGAAACGGAATTTTTTCAGAAAAATAACTTGACAGCGGGCGGCAAATTATAATAATTCAATTATAATTCAATTATATTAAAAAAATAAGCGAGCGGGGCGTTTTTGATATGGACCTTAAAAGGTCTTTAAACAATCCGCCATCAGGCCCTTCCGGATTTTGAACGAAAAGGAATGGTAAAATGAAAAAAACGGCATTGCTTCGCAGTTTGATCCTGGATGAAGGGATTCTTGTTATGCCCGGCGTCTTTGATTCTATTTCGGCAATTCTGGCTGAAAAAGCCGGCTTCAAGTCGATTATTCTGGGTGGTTATCCGACAGCCGCCACTCGCCTGGGCAAACCGGACCTCTCTCTGGTGACCCTTACCGAGATGGTCGATCATGTTCGCAATATTGTCGAAGCCGTTGAGATCCCGGTATTCGTAGACGGAGATACCGGCCATGGTGAATTGCTCAATGTTCGGCGAACCGTCAGGGAGTTCGAAAGAGCCGGCGTGGCCGGGCTTTTCATCGAAGATCAGGTTTTTCCCAAGCGCTGTGGCCACATGGAGGGCAAACAGGTTATTCCTGCCGAGGAAATGGTCGCCAAGATTAAGGTCGCCCTTGATGCCCGTATCGATGAGGACCTGGTCATTATGGCCCGGACGGATGCGCGTGCGGTCAACGGGCTCGACGACGCCATCCGGCGTGCGAATCTGTACCGTGAAGCCGGGGCCGATCTGATTTTCGTGGAAGCGCCGCAATCGGTTGCGGAGATGCGGAAAATCATCACCGAAGTCGACGCACCCAATCTGTCCAACATGGTCGAAGGCGGAAAAACTCCTCGAATGGACGCCCGGGAACTGGCGCAGATCGGTTACGACGTGGTCGCCTTTCCTCTGTCAGCCCTTCTGTCGGCGGCACATTCGATCGCCGGGGTGTTTAAAGTGCTCTTCGAAACCGGTTCAACCGAAGCATCCCTTGACGGCATGATGACGTTCAGCGAATTTAACCGGCTGTTGCGGCTGGAATCGTTTCAAAACTTTATCAATAGATATCAATCGTAGATGTGACTGTAGGTTTTTGCATTCATTGAAAATGATCACGCTTTGGAAAGAGGGAGGTAACAAAATGAAAAAACTGGGAGTTGTGGTAGCGATTGCATGTATTTTATGTTTATTTGGATCCGGACCGGTTTCGGCTGCAGACAAGGTCATCAAAATTACCGTGCCGGCCCATATCACACCGGGTTACAAGGACATGTACGACGGTGTGCAGCGTTTTGTCGACCGCATCAATGAATTGGGCAAGGGCGAGATTCAAGCAGAGTTGTACCATTCTCAGAGCCTCTACAAGGTCAAAGAAATAGTGCCGGCCTTGATAAACGGCTCGTGTGAAATCATTTTTCACACGAGTACTCACACCACCGGCAGTTGGCCGGAGGTCGGCGGCCTTTCCCTGCCGCTGCTTTATAATGACGAATATGAAGCAAGGGACAAGTGGATGATCGGCGGGGAAATCCTCAATCTCGTCAACCAGGAAATGGGACGCAAGTACGGCGTGCGGATTCTGGCTTCGGGAATTTTGGAGGGACTGGTCATCTGCACCCGAGACAAGGTGATTACCGGCCCAGATGACTTGAAGGGAATGAAAATCCGGGGCACCGGCAAACCGGATGCCGATTTTGTAAAGGCCTGCGGGGGCTCGCCGACATTCTTGTCGTCTTCCGAATTGTATGAAGCCTTCAGCAGGGGAACCATCGACGGTCTGGTCACCTACCCGGGTACGATCGTGGCCCGAAATCTGGACGAAGTGCTGGGAAACTTAATCGATATGAAGCCGATGCTCAGCGCCTGGGGATATCAGATCTATGTGCTGAACAGCACGTTCGAGAGCTGGCCGAAAAGCGTTCAGAGTGTCGTCCAGACGGCAGTCTATGAATACGACTACCGCTATCTGAACGAAGCGATGGATATTTACAAGCAGAGCATTCGACCGCGTCTGGAAAAGAAAATGAAATTTTCTTCCCCCAGTGCGGCACAGATGGACAAATTCAGGGAAATCGCCCGCAAGACTTATGGCGATTGGCTCAAGACGGTCGATAGGGATTTTGGTCAAAAGTTTTTGGAACTGAACGGTGTAACCTTGAATTAGATCACAGCAGGCGGTGCGGGAGAAGAAAGGTATGTTGCCTCCTTCTTTCTCACCGCCTGCCATCGAGGGGGGGGGCTGTTGCCGCTCACCATTTTAAAACAAAACTGTGTGCGCTTTCCCAAAGGCGGCTTCGGAATTGCCGAACAAAGTTCAAAATCAGACTGCACACCTGGAGAGTTGAATCCGCCTGGGTAAACCGCAGCTTGACGTCGTTGGAAGCCATTCTCTCTAACTTTATGGCTGGCGTTTCTCGGGCTGCCTCAGAATTCTGAAAAGTGGACATTATGAAACTGTTGCATCGAGTTAACGAATTACTGTCGCGAGCAGTCTTTTACTTGGCGACGGTCGGCACGCTCCTGGTGGTGGCGATCGTTTTTTGTAATGTAATTGCTCGCTATCTTTTTAACACACCGTTTCATTGGGCTGAAGAGGTGACCTCGATTACGGTCATCCTGATCGGCTTCTTTCCGGCGGCCGCCCTTTTGCGCAAGGGCTGGCATGTGAAATTCGATTTGGTTTCCGACAGAATTGAATCCCGGTTGCCCCGTGTCTCCAACGCATTGCAAATTCTTGTCAATCTGTGCGGAATTGCCTTCGCGGGCATCATCGTATGGCAGACGGGGATCAATATACTCAATAGCTGGAAGTTCAACATGCGTGAGCCTTCCATGCTGGGAACCCCTCTGTGGGTGCCTTATTCGTATATGCTGATCGGATCTATTTTACTGCTGATAGCGTTCAGCTGCCAGCTGTTCGACAATATTTCGCAAATTAAAGGAGCCCGGAAAAGTGAGTCCTGAAATTAGCATGATCGCTGTTTTTGCCACACTAAGCATTCTGACCCTTTTAGGCGCCCCAATTTTTCTGTCTCTCGGCTTTTCGAGCCTTGTGGGCATGTTCATGGTAAGAGGGGTTCAGGGCCTTTTTCAGTTACCCGCATCGATGATGGGCCAGTTGGACAGCTTTTTGCTGGTGGCCCTCCCGCTGTATATCTTTATGGGAGAAGTCCTCAACCGAAGCGGCATCGGTGCTGAAATTTACGATCTTCTGGAAAAGTGGTTGCGGCGGATACCCGGAGGGCTGGCAATTGCCAGTATTCTTTCGTGTGCCGTGTTCGGAGCCATGTGCGGGGTCAGTATTGCCGGAGTGGCTGCCATCGGAGTTGTGGCGATTCCCGAAATGCTCAAACGCGGATATAACCGCCCGCTGGCGGCCGGATCCGTAACCGCTGCCGGTGCTCTCGCCGTCTTGATCCCACCGAGTATCTCGTTCATCATCTATGGCGCTATATCCGGTGTTTCGGTGGCGAAACTGTTCATCGCCGGTATCGTTCCGGGAGTCATTTTGTCGCTGATGATGGCCAGCTATGTTTTATTGCGCGTGCTCAAGAATCCCGCCCTGGCGCCACTACCTGAGGGCACCTTTTCCTTTCGCGACTCCCTGGCACCGCTCTACAAGCTGTGGCCGGTCATATTTCTGCTTACCGCCGTGCTTGGCACGATTTATTGCGGCATCGCCACCCCCACCGAAGCGGGGGCCATCGGCGCAGTCGGCGCTCTATTTGTGGTTATCCTGAGGCGTAAAGTGACTGTCCGCATTTTTATAGAGATTCTGACCGGTTCCATGCGCATCGCCAGCATGCTGTTGATCATTATGGCCGCTGCTTTTGCCTTCGGGCAGTACCTGAATCTGGTGCGGCTGCCGTTAACGCTCAGTCGCTGGGTCATCGGGTTCAATGTCAGTCCGATGCTCGTGATTGTGACCATCATGATTTTTTTGATTATGCTGGGAATGTTTATCGACGGCGTTTCCCTGATCATCGTGACTACCCCCGTAATTTTACCAACTATCATCGCCCTGGGCTATGATCCTCTGTGGTACGGAGTCCTGTTGGTGTTGAATCTGGAAATTGCGACGATCACGCCACCCGTCGGTCTGAACCTATATGCCATGAAAAGCGCAATCGACGATCTCAAATTGGGAGAAATATTGAAGGGTACGCTGCCGTATGTTATTGTAGAAGCCATCGCTCTAACCCTTTTTTTGTTGTGCCCCAGGCTGGCAATGTGGCTGCCCAATACCATGTAACTGAATCGGAATATTTCCTTGCCCGGTACGGCCATGGCGGCATCGACGCCGGCGCTGCCTGGTAGATTCGTGCGGCTACGGGCTAAAATTCGGTGATCGATTTTTTGGTCTCATCCTGACAACGCAAACGAAGCGAATCCAGGGCGAACTGATGGGTCCGCCTTCGGTTCAAACGATAACCTATGGATAACAAATGACAAAATTCAAATATTCACAAACAACCGAAAAAGCTTACGAGATCATCAAAAAACAACTCATCGAGGGCAAGCACGTTGCCGGCGGTAAACTGGACGAACGCAGCCTGAGCGATGAATTGGGCACAAGCCGTACTCCGATTAGGGAGGCCTTGAATCAATTGCGTCAGGAAGGGTATATCGAAAGAGTTCTCAGGGTCGGCCATGTCGTCAAACATTTTTCTTTAAAGGAATTTAAAGAACTGTATGCGGTCAGGACGGTTCTGGAAGTAACCGCCGTCAGAATGGCCCTGGATCATAGCGATGATGAGAAAATCGCCGCGTTGCACTCGATTCTCGAATCCAGCCACAAGAGCACTCAACTGCCAGGCCAACGAAGGCAATATATCACCGACGAAGGTCTTGAATTCCATATGCTGCTAAACAGCTACTGCGGTAACGAAACTCTCTATAAATATTTGAGTAGCGTGACGGAAAAAATAACCCTGATTCATCGCCGGCTCAAGGAAGACAGCTCGGGGTACGACAGATCCTGCGATAGCCTCGTCGAACATCGCCGTATATTCGAGGCTTTTGCAAACAGAGATGCCGACCAGCTGGAAAAAGCGGTCAGGGACCATAACGCATCGGCCCAACAGTACGATATCGACTCACTGCTGAGGGATGGCAAGTCCCTTATATAAATCGAATTCCATGCCGACAAGACCGGTGTTGTTTTCGAACGAGCCGGACGACGTCGAGGGCTTTTTTAATTTAAATGATTATTTAAACAGACTTATGAAAGGTTGATACTATCGTGATCAATAAATGTGTTCAGCTCAGAAAGATGTTACAAAGTGGCAAACTTATCGTTGCTCCGGGCGCCTATGACGGAATTTCCGCCCGTCTGGTGGAAAAGGCTGGGTTTCCGGCAATTTACGTCACCGGTGCCGGAGTTGCCAGCAGCCGCCTGGGGTTACCGGATATGGGGCTCACGACCATGATCGAAGCCTTGGAGGCTGTCAGGAATATCGTCAACGTGACCAGTATTCCGGTTATCTGCGATGCGGATACCGGCTACGGCAATGCCTTGAATTTAATACGCACCGTCAGGGAATTCGAGAAAATCGGCGTTGCGGCGCTTCAGATCGAAGACCAGGTGACCCCCAAGCGTTGCGGCCATACGGAAGGCAAACAGCTCATCACAAAAGAGGAGATGGTAAAAAAAATTGAGGCCTTTCGCTTCGCTAGAACAAACGACGATCTGGTTCTGATCGCTCGCACGGATGCCATCGCCGTAAACGGATTCGACGATGCTATCGAAAGAGCCCGAGCCTACGCAGCAGCCGGGGCGGACGTGATTTTTGTCGAGGCGCCTTGCTCAGTCGAACAATTAAAGGCAGTTGTCCAAGCCCTGCCAGGTGTTCTGTTGCTGGTCAATATGGTGGAAGGCGGCGGTAAGACCCCGATCCTGCCCGCGTCGGAACTTGAAGCCATTGGTTTTAATCTCGCGATTTATCCCACCTCCGTCTGGATGGCTTCTATCTACGCTATTCAGAAGGTCCTCCAAGAGCTGAAGATCCATGGAACGCCTGATGGGTATGCCGATAAAATGGTTTCCTTTGAGGAAATGTTTGAGTTGGTCGACCGTTCCGGTTACATGGCCTTGGAGAAACGATTTTTGGCATTGTAAGCCCCCAACGTCACCGAGCAGGAGAGATTGTTGAGATCGCCGCCCCTCTGCATGGCTGTGGACGGTGATCCCGGCAATCCGGAAAGCCCTGGGGTGGCCGACGGCTATTTTCCCAGTTCTCGCTCAGATAGATCGCCGTCGGGGTGAAAAGCGCGTCCGACCGGTTCAGTAGGCTTGTCGGTTTCTGAAAGAGCAAAATGTCTCAGACCGCGTGCCTGAAGGCTGCATATTCGGTGACGAACGGACTCGAACTGTCTGGTGGAGGGGCAAGTGCGTTCATCGATGGGCATCTTCCGGAATTCAGGCAATGGGCACGCCATCGTTACTTGTTTATAACCGGCAGGTTATATAACATTTTTGCAGATCTACTTGTGGAATAATGCATAGTAAAAGAAGTGCCTCACAGCATGATAACACATAGTATTTGTTACGAATGTAACTATTTAGTATGATTAAATAGCTTTTATTTGTGTTCGTTGAGTGAATGTTTCAGATTAAGATTTAAAGAAAAGTTGGAGGTACTATGGGGAAAACGATTGCAGAAAAAATTTTTGATTCCCATTTCGTGGACAATCCCGCCGGCGACATTCATGTCATCCGCCTTGATGCGGTGTTCTGCCATGAGATCA
>JAQWFD010000070.1 GCA_028704555.1 Desulfobacterales bacterium | reverse complement strand
AACCGATCTGAGCATGGAACAAAAACAGCAGTCATGGGAACTGATTGAACAGTTCCTGGATTAAAAACCGGAGAGATGTGTTACCCTCTTTTCATGATTTTGTTCGAATTTTTATTGTCCTATTACATTTACCCATCACTTTCCCATTGCCTCCCGAACCGCCGAGACCACATCTTCAGGGCCGGGTTTAAAAATTTTTTCATGGGTGGGTGCGACCGGCACCGGGATTTGGGGTGCACCGACTCGTTTGATCGGGCCTTTCAGCGCGTCGAAGGCCTCTTCGGCGACCATGGCGGCCAGTTCCGCACCGAATCCGCAAAAAAGGTTGGCTTCGTGCACCACTACCAGTCGACCGGTCTTACGAACCGAGTCGAGGATGCAGGCCTTGTCCAGGGGTACCAGGGACCGCAGATCAATCACCTCGCAGGAGATGCCGATTTCACTCAAGGGGGCAAGCGCTGCCATTACCGCGTACAGGGCCGCGCCATACGCTACGATGGTGCAGTCGGTCCCCGGTGAAGCCATGCGGGCTTTGCCCAGGGGGGTACGAATGTCGCCGGGCGGCACTTCACCGGGCATCCAACCGAGCATCATGTCCTCTATCACGATGACCGGGTCCGGGTCGAATATGGCGCTGAGCAGTAACCCCTTGGCATCTGCCGGTGTGGCCGGCCAGACAATTTTCAGGCCCGGACTGTGCGCGATCCATGATTCAAGGTTGTGCGAGTGCTGACTGCCGGCACCAAAGCCTACTCCGGCCCTGACCCGTACCGTCAGGGGGAAGCTGGATTTGCCGCCACTCATATAACGCAGCTTTCCGGCATGGTTCACCAGCATGTCGCTTGCCAGGGTAATGAATGGAAAAAACATAATTTCCACTACCGGCCGCAGGCCCATGCAGGAAGCGCCTACGGCAAGCCCGGCAATGGCCGCTTCGCTGACCGGCGTATCCTTTACCCGCCCCGGGCCAAATTTTTCCAGAAGGCCGAAAGTGGCCGCATTGGGATCCTGGTGGATGGAAACCCCTACGCCTTCGCCGGCGAGAAATACAGTCTCATCATTTTTCATGGCTATTGTGAGAGCTTCGTTTAAGGCTTGTCCGAATGTTTTTTGACACATGGCACGACTCCTTTCAGGCGCTGGGCGGTTGGACGAATACATCGGTCAGGGCGGTCTCGACGCCGGAATAGGGACTTTCGTCACCAAACGCCACGGCGGCTGCCACACGCGTTTCGGCATCCTGGTCAATGGCCCGGATCCGGGCCTCGGTGAGTACGTTATCATCGAGCAGCTTTTGGCGGTAACGACGGATCGGACACCGGGCTGACCAGATCTCAAGCTCCGCCGGGTCAACATAATGCTGGTGATCCTGTTCACCATGGCCCCGCATGCGGTAGGTCAGTGCTTCCATAAAAGCAGGTCCCTTGCCCGAACGGCAATGCGCAACCAGTTCGACGCCGAGATTGTAAACGGCCTCCACGTCATTGCCATCCACGCTCCGACCGGGCATATTGTATCCTTCGGCACGCTGGAAAATATGCGGTGTCGCGCAGTGCTCTTCAGGCCGCTGTGCGCCGGCCCAGCAGTTGTTTTCGCAGACGAACAAAAGCGGCAGCTTCCAGACGCCGGCCAGATTCATGGCTTCGTGCACGCTTCCCTCGGCCGCTGCACCATCGCCGAAAAAGACCACGGTTATGTCTGTGGATCGCTTGTATTGCTGGGCAAAAGCCGCTCCAACGGCCAGCGGGGGGCCTGCACCGACCACCGTTGATGTCATCAGTATGTTAAGATCCGGTACGGATAGATGCAGTGTGCCGGCCTTGCCGCCGTTGACGCCTGTGGCTTTGGCCATGATTTCTGCCATCAGGGAATTGAGGTCTGCGCCCCTGGCCAGCAGATGACCGTGACTGCGGTGGTTGCTGATGATGACGTCCGCCGGTTCAAGCGCCGAAACAATGCCCGTGGCAACCGCCTCCTGGCCATTGGCCAGAATCTGCATACCCGGCAGCCGGCGGGGTTCCTGGCTAAGGGTTACGATGTTTTCCTCGAACTTGCGGGTCAGGACCATACTTGTATAAAGACGGGTCCGAAGGTCCGGGGTGAGTTGGTTTTCTGTCATAAAACCTCCTTATGGGTACCCTTCATAAAAGGCGCATGTCAAAAAAAGCGCCTTGTCACGTATGAATCGGAAAATCACAGGGGCGCAGGAAGGCACAAAAAGCCCCCGACTAACCGATTCGCTGAATTATATATTTTGTTCTACTCTGATAACCATACTTCCGCCACTTCTTTCTGGTATCGATTGAAAGCTTTAATTTCAAGACCCGGAACTATCATGCCTTCAAATTCACTGATTTTTTTAATCCAATTTTTGTCGCTCAAAACGGCGGCACGATCAAATTTTTTTATTAACCCAAACATCATTGGCAATCGTGAAAACTCGATGGCTATGGCGCTCAATGATGGTAGATGAAAATCAATAACATCATATAGCATCTTTCCGTTTTCAATTCCTCTGGACTTGTCAACAAGTTCATCTAAAGCAATTTGCATTTCCTCTGAATTTAGCTTTCCACTCAACTCAATGTCTAAACGATGCGTTCCTTTTT
This sequence comes from Desulfobacterales bacterium, assembly GCA_028704555.1. Classification (NCBI taxonomy): domain Bacteria; kingdom Pseudomonadati; phylum Thermodesulfobacteriota; class Desulfobacteria; order Desulfobacterales; species Desulfobacterales bacterium. Next base: position 4,630 of record JAQWFD010000070.1, on the reverse strand, counting down.
TCGTTATCTTAAACATGATGTCCATCGCTTTGCCTGTCAAGTATGTTTTGGCATGATTTTGGTTTTTTATCGATCCATAAAAGCTGTAAACGGAAGTTTTATCAATCGTTCAAAGCCATATTTCGCCATCCATTTGGCAATCTGTTTCTCGCTGCGTACTGTGTCCGGAAATGAAATGTCTGTTTGCGCTTGCCATTTCTGTAAAAACCCTTTGAAAGTCAGAAATACCGTTTACGACTGCTTTACGGCAAAAGGGCTTCGGATATATGGAAGATTAGGTACCAAATTCGACGATCCTTTTTATATAGTTCTGGTAGGGAATATATTGAACCATCACGGCACATCAACGTTCCATCCTCTGCCAAGCAGAGAAGTGACTCACCGTTTTTCTTGATAAACCAGAAATTATAAGCGGTGTTGCCAAATTTTTCAGGCATTGATCTCTGTATTTTTGCCGAAGATGGAAAAAGTTCAAAGTCGTTTAGTTCACCGGAAGAATAACCTGATGTATCATGGAATCCGTTAACACATCTCCATTCGTGGCGGCCAAAAGCGCTGTGGGTCAAAAACTCGGCAATATATCGGTAGACTAAAATTTCGGGTGTACTGATCGGCCTGACAGGTGGCCAGACTAAACCGATATGTTCAAGAACCATGGTTACAATCCTTTTTGGATCGCCATACTCCACTGTTTTTTCCCAGAATTCATTGTCCGAAAAAAGTTGTTTTTCACCAGTTCGGCAGTTTTTAAAATAGTGCAGGCTTCCATTTCTGTTAAAAGACATAACCTCATCATTCTTTTTGTCGTACAGTGACAGACAATCGTACAGACCGCCGCCAGGGTGTGTTTCTACAAGATCAAACATGTTGGGATAACAGCGGAATATCTCACTGACCATACGCCAAGATGCAATCTCTATCAGTTGCTTATTAATATTCATCATGGTTTCCTACGTTAAAGGATTGGGATGTTGAACGCTAAGTCTTGGGAGAAGAGCCTGTCCCTATTTTTGCTACTCCTACCTACCCACACTATCCCTGACAAGCTCTATACTATCTTTTGTAAAGACACCTTCATTGATTCCTTGCTCTATATCTTTTTCTGTAAGCGAAAAATATTGTTTATTTTCGCTCATAAATCTATCAGTTCCTTTTCTGAAGCTAACGGTTGAGGTGAGCAGTGGCCTAAATAAATTCCAAACCTGTAGGGACGTTACGTAAAACCGCTATCTACACGCCGTGTGCTCCACTGATTGGTAGTGAAGTACATTCGTGGTGTATGGTCTCAGAAGGCCTTTTTTCATTGGATACACTGAATAGCCGACTGATTGTAGATATTTATCAAGAAAGGTACCGCCCGGTCTACGAAGTTTTCCATCTGTACCTACCCAGTGAATTCCAGACATTCGGACACCGTGCTCTGATGGGGCTTGGGCCATCAGGGCAATATTTGCATTACAGGTTTGGGGTATCGATTTTCAAGGAAGCAGGCTTTCGACCACATCTTCGCATTGTCTACAAAAAAATATCCTCTGGTATAAATCGGTAAATTCAGAAATTTCGATCATGAGTCAGTTCTCATATGGCTGATAGTTGTATTGAGCTGCCCAACGTTCAGGATAACCGGGCCGGGAGTTGCCGTGAACGAGCGAAGCGATTCGGTCCCGCATTTCCGAATCCGGTTCATCCGCGTGTTATGGCGCACTTCGTGTTTTCTAACTCGTGAATAAGTTTTTGCACACTTGGCTTCGACGATCCATAACTTACGATCGCCACATCCAGAGCTTTGTCATTGTACAGTTCGACAGCACGTTTTATTGCGTGAATTATCCAATCCGTGTCATTCCCAAACGCTCCGCCGCCAAGGAGTGTAAGAAAAACGGTGTTGTTTCCTGTTCTTCTGGAGTTCAAGATCGCGGCACACAATGTTGCCTCATAGGCCGCTTCCAGAACGAGTTTGGCAAAGTCTGCCCAAAGTGGTGAGGAATGCGCGGAGTAGGCAACCGGTAGCGTTGAACAATATGCTTGCGAGACTTTATGCAGCGAATCGTTGAGGGTCACTTGGGTGTCCCATTGAATGCCGATGCGTAGCAGTTTTCGCAATTCGTCTCGTTCAGAGTCACTTGAAGCTCGTAGGCGATGTGATATCTCAACCAAGCCGCTTTCCGTTGCCAGAGCGTAACCGTTTCTCATTTCCCAGAGGTGACTATCGGAGTTTCCCATCGCAGTTCCGATATCGGCCAGACAATCGATTTGATTGTTTACGGATTGCCCGGTCTGGCCGTTTACAGTTGCGAAGTAGTTGCGATAGATCGTTCCGGCACCAGCGGCGATTGCGCAAGCTGGACCTTGCGTACGATCCTGCTCATAAATCCCGACGCCACGTTCCGGCGTTACGTCAGGGGAGACCATTTCAAGCAGGTTGAATTGGGAAGCCACCTGAAACAGTGAACCGGAATTTTCTTTGTCTGAATGTAAATGCTGGACGTTGGCAACGACTTCTCGGATTGTCGTATTGCCAGCACTGTATGTCTCCGATCGGACGCGTCCGCGCAATTCAGCCAAAGACGGTGTTTCCAGATCTCCGCAGATCATTCGCCTACCATTTACCTGCGAGGTCAGTTCAAAACCGTCAACGGTGATGTTGGCGCGAACCTGTTCGGGTGATTGCTCAGCAAAGCCGGTCAGCGTTTCAAACCACATGGTTCCCTCCATCAGTGACATAACGCTGTGCGTGACTTGCCGGGAGAACAACTAAAACTGCACATGAACAGCGTTTAATGATGAATATGCTAAAAATAAAGAAGTGCGTGGTTTCCCGGTTAACGTCCACGCAATGGTTCGGCATTCCCTGATTATGAAGTTGCTTTGTTAATGCTTAGTCCTGATATGTTATAGTGTAAATTTGATTTTTTTCGCCTTTTCACCCATATGAAGATTGGCAAAAATTAAAAATATGAAAATAAGGTTATTTTTTCGATGAAACCATGACTTTCTTGAGTTTTTTTCTTTCATTCTCGTTTTCTTCTTCAAAATCTTCGTCAACCATGAAAGTTTTAACAACCATCGAAGTTTTAGCAAAAAGGCAGCATCCACCTTTTGCTTCTGGATTATGATCAAGGAATTTAACTGACTGATTCTGGTTCTCTGTAAATTCATGCTCAATATACTCTGGTACAAGTTCATTTACAACAAAAGTGGCCTCTGTTGATGTTCCGAATATACTCATCAAAGACAAGCCTTGTTCTTTGAGCTTTTTAATTTGCTGTGCGTGTTGTGAATTCATAGGTATTTCCTTTTCTATTTTAAAAAATTTGTCACCTTTGTTAATGCGGATTGCTCTCAGGCTGCACCATTCGTTTATCTTCTCATAAAGATAATTGGGGCCACAAGATTTTTCTATCCAATCATCGATTCCCTTATCTTGTAAATATTCTTTACCTACTGGCACATCCGCACTAAAAATGAGAATGGGAAAATAATCAGTCAACCACCGAATTTTACTGGCAGCCTTTATGCCATTTAACACTGGCATACTCCGATCCATTAGGCACAAATCATAGCGGTTTTTTCTGCATAGCGGACTGCTTCAAGACCATTGGATGCAATATCAGTATGAAAACCCCATCCTTTGATTAGTGATCCAATTAAGCCTTGAATAGCAGGATGATCTTCAGCAAAGAGGATTCGCAAAGAATTCTGTTTTTTTAACATAAAGAATACCCCATTAAAATATTAGCTATGAGTTATAGTACAATTATCAGAGACTTTATCTTCGTTATTAATATTGTGTTGTTTTTCCTTAAATATGTTTTATCCTGAACGCACGGTTCAGGCGCGGCGTTTAGCCGTCGCCTGCAACCGGTTGTTGTGATATTTCTTCGACATACTTCTTGTAATCATCAATATACAGCCTTTCTGATTCATCAATGAATTCCTGCCTTCGTTTTTCTAAGGCTTTTAAGTTGCTATATATACTTTTGTAAACAACTTGATGGGCCTGATTTCTTATTTTTTCTTCATCATATGTCTCTAAATCCCCAGAGTTTTCCAAAACACGTTCTGTGATTCTGAGAAGGTCTTCTTTTGTAATTTTATCAATTGCATCATAGGTCCCGTCTTTGGTTAAAAACTGCCCAATAGGCTCTTTAATTTTTAACAGCTTCATATACCCCTCTCCTGATATTGTATGCATTAATTCCAGCTTCAAGTGAATTCAACAATATGTCATGGTTACTCATAGTTGTTCCGTCAACGCATTTCAGATACTTGTCAGTTGGATATCCAGAATATAACCGATAAACGTTTTCTCCATTTTCGGTTGATTTCTGTGCATACAGAATGTAGTCAGGGTTGATTGAAGCTCCAACGCTATTGTTATGCGTAACTACAACTACAGGCATTTGATTAGAAATACTTTTAATTATTGTATTGACATCACTATTGAGAAATTTATTGTCAAAAGATGACTCTGGCTCATCCAATAGCAGTATATCGTAGTTTTATCAGGTGTCAATTACTTTGTCCGGTTCGCGTCAATTATCTTGGCCGGTTTTTTTGCTTAAAAATGATTTTCGAACGAGTGGATTTCGATTGCTTTATGCCGTTAATAACTATGCCCCATTCGGTC
>JAQWFD010000069.1 GCA_028704555.1 Desulfobacterales bacterium | reverse complement strand
CTCTGACCTCTGACATCTGCCCTCTGTCCTCTGCCATCTGACATCTGACCTCTGACTTCTGACTTCTGCCCTCTGCCCTCTGCCCTCTGCCCTCTGCCCTCTGACCTCTGCCCTCTGACCTCTGACTTCTGACCTCTGCCCTCTGCCCTCTGCCCTCTGCCCTCCGGCCTCAACTACAACACACTGACATTCCCCTTATCGGGCTGATACTCGGGCACGAGTTCTTTCATTCCCGCCCTTATCCCTTTGCTGTCGTGCTTTTCCGCCTTTTCGTATAATTTATTCACACCGGCCATCAGCCACTCCATGAACTTCTCCTGGCTTCCGTGGCCGTGCCAGTCTCCGTTCGGTCTGAGTACCAGAATCTTTTCATGACTTGTCGGCACAATTCCCTCCCCCTGCGTAATCAGCTCTTCATACAGCTTTTCACCCGGCCGCAGGCCCGTATACACGATTTTAATATCAAAATCCGGATCTTTTCCGGAAAGACGGATTAAATCTCTTGCCATATCCGCAATATTGACCGGCGTGCCCATCTCGAGAATAAACACTTCTCCTCCCTCACCCAGGCTGCCGGCCTGGAGAATGAGTTTGGAGGCTTCGGGAATGGTCATAAAATAGCGCATGACCTCGGGATGGGTCACCGTCACCGGCCCGCCCCTTGCAATCTGTTCCCTGAACAGAGGAATCACCGAACCGGACGAGCCGAGCACATTACCAAACCGCACCCCCATCATACGCGTGCCATTTCCCATATGCGCCTGAAGCAACAGTTCACACAACCGTTTGCTGGTCCCCATCACGTTGGTCGGCCGGACGGCCTTATCGGTTGACACCAGAACAAAATAATCCACATGGTTGCGTATGCTTTGTTCAATCGCAATATTCGTACCTTTAATATTATTCAGCACCGCCTCCCAGGGATTTGCCTCCAGCATGGGCACATGCTTATAAGCTGCCGCATGAAAAACGACATGAGGCTGATAATGTCTGAAAACCCCAGACATCAAGGCTTCATCCTGAGTGCTGCCCAGGATGGTTACATATTTCAAATAGTTGACACGATGATGAAGTTCCATCTGAATGGAATATAAATTGGGTTCCGACGCATCCACCATGATGAGCATCGCAGGATTAAACCGGACAATCTGACGGCACAGCTCAGAGCCTATAGACCCGCCTGCACCGGTCACGAGCACTTTTTTGTTTTTTAAAAAGCCTTCAATTTCCGGAATATCCAGTTCAACCGAAGGCCGTCCCAATAAGTCCTGATAATCAACATCCCTGAGCTCCTTGACACTGACCTTGCCGTCTATCAGATCACCAAGACCGGGGAGGGTTTTGTACAAGATTTTACACTGCTCACAGGCATCGACGATACATCGCATCTGCGCACCGGTTGCAGACGGAATGGCAATCAGCACTGACTCGACCGCGTAAGTTTCAAGATACCGTGACAGTTCAGCCAGACCCCCCAAGACCGGGACCCCGTGAATCAGTCGGCCTTTTTTCATGGTATCATTATCAACAAACCCCACTACCCGAAAATTAAGGGCAGGATTGTCGTTTATTTCCCTCAACGCCATTTCACCGGCATCCCCGGCGCCTATTATAATAATCGGCTTTTTCCTCCGCTTGTACCTCCACCCCGAAATCCCCTGCCGGATCTTTCCGTAAAACCCCTGTTGATAAAGCGTACGGATAAACAACCGCAACCCGCCACAAAAAAGCAGGGTCAACCCCCCGTCCAGGATAAACACCGTCCGGGAAAACCCGTTGAACCGATACGCCAGCAGCACCAACCCGATGAGCATCATACTGGAAACGACAACGGACTCCAATAAGCGCATCAGGTCATTGATCCCGGCATAGCGCCACATCCCCTTATAAAGTCCGAATTCCCAGAATACTAACGCTTTTAAAGCAATGATGAACGGCAGCATTTTTAACATATTCGTCAGTTCAGCTCCCGACAGATGAAATTCAAATCGCATCAGGTAGGCGCCCATATGCGCCATGGCAAACAGAATAAGATCCGCTCCGAATACCACGTAAAAATTCCGATTCATAAACAGTGTTTTCATAATGATGTATCTTTTATCAAGGTAAAGGAAAAACTGCACATGGCTAACGACTCTCTTTATGGCTTCACGAATTATTTTTCGTGATCAAGATATTTTGCCACGGATTCACGCGGATGGGCGCGGATCTTTTTCGATATTTGGAAGCGGGGTTGATACAGAACGCAAAAAGTCTCCGGCATCTGACCGCTGTTTCCTGTCTACTGTTTACCTGTATCCCAGCGGATGAGATCGATGCCATTTCCATGCCGTTTCGATAATCTTTTCCGAGTCATCAAACCTCGGCTTCCATCCCAGCTCTTTTTTTATTTTCTCCGATGATGCCACGAGCCGGGCCGGATCACCCGCCCGTCTGGGAGCTTCCCTGACCGGGATGTCATGGCCGGTCACTTTCCGGGCCAGTTCAATAATTTCGCGGACCGAATACCCCGTCTCACAGCCCAGATTATAGACGGCACTGCCATTGCCATCGATTAATCGCTCAGCCGCGGCTATGTGGGCATCGGCCAGGTCCAGCACATGAACATAATCCCGCAGGCATGTTCCATCCGGTGTATCCCAGTCGGTTCCGAAAATCTGCAAACAGCCCCGCTGCCCCAAAGCCACCTGTAGAACCAGAGGGATCAGGTGGGTTTCAGGTGAGTGATCCTCTCCGATTTCTCCGCTTTCATCTGCGCCTGCCGCATTAAAATACCGGAGCGCGGCATACTCAAGCCCATAGGCACGCCGACAGTCTTCAAGAATTTTTTCGACAAACAGTTTTGATCTCCCATACGGATTTGTCGGAATTGTTGAATCGGTCTCATCAATCGGTATCCGGTTTGGCTCCCCATAAACCGCGGCTGTTGATGACAGGATAAACCGCCTGACCCCATGGTCGATCATGGCCTTTAAGAGTGATATGGTTCTGGCCGTGTTGTTATCATAATACGTCAGCGGTTTTTCGACAGATGCGCCTACCAGACTCAGCGCCGCAAAATGCATCACACAGTCAATCTTTTTCCGGGAAAAAATCTGATCCAGCAGATCCGGATTCCCAAGATCTCCCTGTACGAATTGACAATCCCGCACTGCCGCCCGATGCCCGGTGGACAGATTATCCAGCACAATCACCTCATCCCCGCGTTTCCGGAGTACCTTCACCAAATGGGATCCGATATACCCCGCCCCACCGACAACCAGAAACCGTGCCATGTTCACTCCTTTGTCGTGTTTATCAGTTAATAGGAAGCAGTAAGCAGCAGACAAGTGGGAAAAAACTGCCCATGGATAGCGACTCTCGTTATGGCTTCACGGATTATTTTTTTCATGATCAAGATATTTTGCCACGGATTCACGCGGATAATTTTTTTCCACAGATTACTCAGATTACACAGATTATTTTTAAATTCAAGCACCCGATCAATCTTGCTTTTATTTTAATCTGTGAAAATCCGTGTAATCCGTGGATAATATTCTTTCTTTTTATTTATTTAATCTGCGTAATCCGTGTAATCTGTGGATAATATTTTTTCTTTTATTTAATCTGTGTTAATCTGCGTAATCTGTGGATAATATTAACCACCCGTTCCAGGTCCCCGTCACTCATAGCCGTCCCAGAAGGCAAACAAAGCCCCCGAGCAAACAACTCCTCAGCCACGCTTCCCCCAACAGTCCTGCAAGGATATGTCCTTTTTATATTTTTTTGCGCCTTTATGCCTTTGCGTGAGATCTGTTCTTCGCTCTTCCCCTTTTCTCTTTCCTCTTTGCCCTTACTCAGCCCTAAGTCCTCAGCACTCAGCCCTCCGGTTTGAAAAACCGGTTGCCGATGCATAGGCTTCCAAACCGGCCGGGACTCAATATTCTCTTTCTCCAGCGCCAGCCTCACCTCTTCCGGTGAAGCCCCGAACGCTTCCTTATCTATCAAAATAACAGTCAGCCAACGATTCGATCGGCTGTACGCCGGCTCCGGCATGAACCCAATCCCCGGCAAATCCCCCAATGCATTCTGATAATACTCAAAAATTTCCCGTTTCCGCTCAACCCGCTCATCCAGCACCCGAAGCTGCCCCCGGCCGATGGCCGCTACGATATTGCTCATCCGGTAATTAAACCCGATCTCGACATGCTCATAATACGGAAACGCCTCCCGCGCCTGCTGGGAAAGCTTCCGCGCCCGGTCAATAAACGCTTTGTCATCCGAAGCCAGCATCCCCCCACCGGAAGTGGTAATAATTTTGTTCCCATTAAACGAAAAAACCGAAGCTTTAGCTCCGGCGCCAGCATGGTGCCAGAGGTCAGAGATCGGAGATCGGAGATCAGCCTGAGTACTCTGTTCCCTATTCCTTTCCCTTTCCGACATCTGATATCTGACTTCTGACTTCTGTTCCCTATCCCTTCCTGTCGTCTGTCCTCTGTCCTCTGTCATCTGGAACCTTGCTCCAGCTGCCTCGGCAGAATCACAAACCACCGGCACCCCATACCCATCGCAAATTTCCAGAATACGCTCCAGGTCACAGCATTGCCCATACAAATCCGTAGGCACCACCGCTTTTGGCAGTTTCCCTTTCCGGGCACATTCAGCCAGTTCCTGAGCCAGAAGTTCGGTGTCCATATTCCATGAAGCCCTGTCCGCATCAATAAATACCGGCGTAGCACCCAGAAACGTCACCGGGCTCACGCTGCCGATAAACGTCAGCGTCGAAGCCAACACCTCATCCCCCGGCCCAACGCCAAGCTCATTCAGGGCCAGATGCATGGCTGCCGTGCCGCTGGTCAGTGCCACACAGTGAGGAATGCCGACATATTCAGCAAATTCTTTTTCAAACGCATCCACCTGGGGACCAAGGGGTGCGATATAGTTACTTTCAAATGCTTGCTTAACAAAGGCCTGTTCTTCCCCACCCATATGCGGAGGAGAAAGAAATATACGTTTCGAATTCATAATTCTGTCTTTCTGATTGACTGCAGGGAAAAATCTGTAGGTTAAAAAAACGAAAAGAATTAGAATAATAATCACGAAAAAGATTGGATTTCAAGAAATGATTTCAGAGCTTACAAAACAGTACCGAAAGAGCGATCAAAGGCCCTGTATTGCAAATCACCCTGCTGTTCATATATTCATATCCGCAAATTCAGCATCGATCTCGGCCTGATCCCATTCCACGCTGGCTGCGCCATATCGCTGGCAACCAAGTAAAAATGCCGCACGTGACACACCTGCCAACTGTGCAGCCTGCCCGGAAGTCAGCCGCCCCATTTCGTACAATTTCACAGCCAAACAAAACCGGGCCTCCTGTTCAAATGTTTCGGGGCTAAGATTCAGCACGGCAGGTATAGATTCAGGATACTGTATTTCTATTGTCCTCATTTGATTAACCTGTTATTTTTTTCCCTTTTAATATATTAAAGCATATACTCGACCCCAAGTCCTTTTTTTACCGCCATCTCAGTTTCTCACAACCTCACACCATCTCACATCAAATTGTATATCTCGCACTCGAGCCTTTTTCATCAACCCAACCTACGCAGCTCAAGCCATTTTTTTAATGACGACTGACTTTCCCCGGATTGTTTTCCGGCCAGCAGGCCCTCTATGCTGATATCCTCGTCTATATCTTCCCAATGGATACCGTGCCCTCTGCCAATCAGCCTCCAATTCTTCCTTTCTTCCGGTGTAGCATGCAATAAACGGGGATACCATGAAGTAGGGACTGAAATTGTTCTGCCGTCACTAAGATTAACACTCAAGGTATCCTCTGTTACTAATACGCTTTCTGCGACCGGAATTTTAATTTCAAATGCCAAAGTACTCATTCCATGCCTCCAGTATTTTATCCCGATTTTCTTCAATGATCTTGAAAATTTTGGATAAATCCAATCTGTTAAACCCGCCGCTACTGTCCAACCTTAATGGTTCAAGCCAAAACTTTGCGATTTTATCATCTCGCTCGGCATGAACATGAATCGGCTCATCACGGTCACCGGAATAGAAGAAAAAACGATAAAATCCGACTCTGAATATTGTAGGCATCTATCTATTTTCCCCTTTTAATTGATTTTCACACATCACAAACATTGCACAATACTTTCTGTGGGGAGTGTGCAATACGAATGCTTTTTTCCTCGATAAATTTACAAATCAACTATAGGCTCTATGCAGGCATTCCAATCAAAACAGTATTTTTCTTAAGTGATAGATATCTAAGATTATCATTAACCAACTCTGAAAACAATGTAAGATGTTTGGGGATTGGTTATCTGTGTATATCAAAATAGAGAAAACGGAAAGGGTTTGTCCGAATAGATAATGCCGCTTTGCTCTCGCCATGGCTATAATGCTCTTTTTGACCTCAAAAAAGACGATATTGACCCTAAAACGCCCCTAATTTTGCACTTATTCTCTTTTATTTCAAGCAGTTAATTCGGCCCGACCCCATGTGACAAACGACGTTGATACAAAACGCAAAAAGTCTCTGGCATCTGATCTCTGACCTCCGACTTCTGTTCCCTGCTACTCCTTACTCTCCCCGGCACGCCCGTCAGGGCATAGTTGTTCCGCGTTGAGTCCCAAGGCTAAGGCAATTTTTTTAACAGTAGCTGTACGGAGCCGGGCATTGGGACGCTCGAATTTGACGACCGCAGCCTGAGACATTCCCATTCTGCCAGCTAACTCTTTTTGAGTAATGCAGAGATACTCCCGCCATGCCTTGATAATCGGCTCATTCCTCAGAACATGAGCTTCAACAACTTCCTGAGGAATTCCACTGGATCTAGCCTTTTCAGCTTCCAGAAAGGGCTTGATACGGCACCAATCCTCCCAAGGGACCAGAACAAAAGCAGGATGTCCGCAATGTTCGATGGTTTGATATTCAGTAGGTGTGCTCATCACGTTTTTTTACCTCCTCGACACTGACAATACTGATTTCCTCGAACGCGTTAAACAGAATACGCCAATTGCCGACCCGCACCCGGTGAGTATATTGATGATTCACGAGAGGTTTAATACCGGGACATGCCGGAAAGGCTGTCAATCGCCTTGTAGCGGCAAGAATACGTTCCGTTTAAGCGCCTTGGGTTGCCAGATGATTTTCATTATGGTCATATAATAACCTAATATAACCTAAATGCCAATAATAAAGGTTCTATCCAAACTTTGTGTGAGCTTTTTCCAATTACGCTGCGTAAGAGTCGTGGTGCTATAATGCTCTTTTTGATCTCAAAAAATGCAGTATTGCCCCTAAAACAGCCCCTATTTTACCCTCATCCCCTATGATTTCAAACTGTTAACTTGTCACGGTAGGAATGCCGGTTACCCGGCACCCCCCGTACAGATCCGTACGTGAGGTACTACCTCATACGGCTCCTACCTCGGGTACGAACGCTGAAATCTCTGGCTCGGATAAGGATGTA
>JAQWFD010000068.1 GCA_028704555.1 Desulfobacterales bacterium | reverse complement strand
TGAATTTTGGAAGAAGGGAGTAGAGTAATGAGAAATAGAAAAAATGAAGATCATATCCGCCAGCAGGTTCGAAGCCGCTATTCTGATATTGTAAAGGGGAGCGGTTCCTGCTGTGGAAGCAGTTGCTCCAGTTCGACGCCTTTGGGCGACCCCAATTTTTCAAGCAAGCTTGGCTATACGGCCGATCAATTGTCAGTTGTTCCGGAAGGATCGAATATGGGGCTTGGGTGTGGTAATCCGCAGGCGATAGCGCAGATGAAGCGGGGAGAGGTTGTTCTTGATCTCGGCTCCGGGGGCGGTTTCGATTGTTTCCTTGCCGCAAAACAAGTCGGTGAGGAAGGGAGAGTGATCGGTGTCGACATGACGCCCGAAATGCTTGCAAAAGCGAGAGAAAACGCCTGCAAAGGAAACTACACGAATGTGGATTTTCGTCTGGGAGAAATCGAGCACTTGCCTGTAGCAGATAACTCAGTAGATGTCATTATCTCCAACTGTGTTATCAATTTGTCACCAGCCAAGGGACAAGTTTTTCGCGAGTCATACCGGGTTTTGAAACCAAAGGGCCGGCTTGCAATATCTGATGTGGTTGCGATAAATCGGCTTCCGGATGAGGTTAGCCAGAACAAGGATGCATTTTGCGGATGTGTGGCTGGGGCGGCTCAGGTAAGCGAAGTCGAACGGATGCTCCGGGACGCAGGTTTTTCCGAAGTCTCCATTGAGATCAAGGAGGAGAGCGCCCAGTTCATTCGTGATTGGTTCCCGGGGAGCGGCGTTGAAAATTACGTTCGTTCGGCGGTAATTACCGCTGTAAAGTAGGGAAACAGATATAACATGAAGAAGGACACTCTATTCAGAATCAGTTTTCCTGAGGGAAACCTCACGTTATGGGTCGCATTGTGGATGGTGGCCGGGGAGCGTTCCAGATAGGGAGTAAGCGGGAATTATGATCGAAGTGAAAAATGTGACTCTCTCGGCTGCAGACCGGATTCTTTGTTCCGGCGTAACCTTTGAGCTGGGAAAGGGAGAGAAGGCGGCATTATCCGGTAGTTCCGGTTGCGGTAAATCTTCGTTGCTGCGTGCCCTCGTGGGGCTGCGCGGTGTTGACTCCGGGACCATTGAGGTCGGCGGAGTCGAACTTACTTTGGCGACACAGGGGACGATTCGCCACCGAATCGCATTCCTGCAACAGGAGCCGGTGATGGGTGCTGAAACGGTCCGCGAGGCTCTGCTGTTGCCGTTCACCTTCAAGCTGAACGCCCGGCACAGGCCCACTCCGGAGAAGATCGCGGAGGTGCTTGAACGCGTGAGTTTATCGGGGATCGTTCTGGACCGGCCAGCCTCGCAACTCTCCGGCGGCGAAAAGCAGCGGATCGCCATCGCGCGCGGGCTCCTGATGAACAGGGACATCATTCTTGCCGACGAGATCACCGCGGCGCTGGACAGTGACTCGCGGGACAAGGTGATCGCCGTTCTCCGAGAGCTTCCGGTTACGCTGCTGGCGATCACTCACGACCCGGTATTCCGGGCCGCGTTCCCGATTGAATTTCGTATGGAAAACCAAGCTTTGAGAAAGGTCAGACCATGAATCACACTGCCGAATTGACGTATTTTGGAATGACAGCCGCCTATCTGCTGCTGATTCCGGTTTTCTTGCTGGCGATGCGCTACCAACTGGGAATCGTGCGCGATTCGCTGTGGGCGGTGACGCGCATGTCGGTGCAACTGCTGCTGGTTGGGTTGTATCTGCGCTATGTTTTTGAGTGGAACTCATTGTGGGTCAATATGCTCTGGGTTCTTATCATGACCGCCGTGGCGGCGTGGACGACGTTGCGGCAGGCCGGGCTCCCGGTCCGGGTGATGTTTCCGGCTACATTTACGGCGCTGACCGTCACGTTTCTATCTGTATTGTTCTATTTCATTATCCTGATCGTCGGGAAGAGTCCCTCGGATGCCTCGCTGTTAATTCCGATCGGCGGGATGCTGCTGGGCAATTCGCTGCGCAGCAACGTGGTGGTCCTGGAGCGGTTTTTCCGCCAGATGCGTGACAAACGTTCGGAATACGAGCTGCGGCTGCTTTTCGGGGCGAATCGGAGCGAGGCGCTGCGGCCATTCATGCAGACTGCGCTGCGTGCCGGGGTTAAGCCTCAGATTGCAACCATGGCGACGCTGGGGATTGTATCGCTTCCGGGCATGATGACCGGCCAAATGCTGGGCGGCTCGACACCGATGACGGCGATTCAATACCAGATTGCAATCATGGTGGGCATCTTCGCGGTCGATATGATTTCGACGGTGCTGCTGCTCGAAGTCCTGGCCCACTATGCGGAGAAGGATGAAATCGCAAAAGGAAAGGCTAACTAATGAAGAAGCAGAAGTATGCTGGAATCAGTTTTTTCGAGAAAAACCTCACGCTCTGGGTCGTGTTGTGCATGGTTGCCGGAGTTCTCATTGGCAAATATCTTCCGGCCATTCCCGGCTTCCTGAGTCGGTTTGAATACGCTAAGGTTTCCATCCCCATCGCCGTCCTGATCTGGCTGATGATTTACCCGATGATGATGAAGGTTGACTTCGCCAGCATAAAAAATGTCGGACGAAACCCGGGCGGTCTCTACGTTACCTGGGTTGTCAACTGGCTGATCAAGCCTTTTACGATGTTTGGGATTGCGTGGCTTTTCTTTTACGTCGTTTTCAAAGCATTGATTCCGCCGGAGTTGGCACGCGATTATTTGGCCGGTGCGGTTCTTCTGGGAGCGGCGCCCTGCACCGCCATGGTCTTTGTCTGGAGTCATCTGACTCGAGGAAATGCGGCCTATACCGTGGTCCAGGTGGCTACCAACGACCTTATTATCCTGGTCGCCTTTACGCCGATAGTCGCTTTTTTGCTGGGCGTAGGAGGGATTTCAATTCCCTGGAGCACTCTGTTGGTATCCGTTTTTCTGTTCGTGGTGATTCCGCTGGCCGGGGGTATCCTCACCAGAAACTACGTCATCAAGGCCCACGGGGAAGAGTATTTCAACAAGGCTTTCATCCCGAAATTCAACAACGTTACCATTGGAGGGCTGCTTCTGACCCTGGTGCTGATTTTTTCGTTTCAGGGTGATGTCATTCTTGGCAATCCTTTGCATATCGTCCTGATCGCCATTCCCTTGATAATTCAGACCTGCTTTATATTTTTTATCGCCTATCTGGCGTGCAGGAAGCTCTGCTTGAGCCATGATATTGCCGCGCCTGCAGGGATGATCGGGGCCTCTAATTTCTTTGAGTTATCCGTTGCGGTCGCCATCACATTGTTCGGGGCGTCTTCTCCGGCGGTTCTGGCAACGATTGTCGGGGTATTGGTCGAGGTCCCGGTGATGCTTGCTCTCGTCCGTTTCTCAAATCGAACCCGGGCATGGTTCCCGGAACCCCGGCCATTTCAGGGAGAGAAATAACCTGTTTAAAAGCCTCATTCCCGCAGTGGATCATCCTCTGCGGAAATGCTGTCATTAATTATCCCAGCTGAAGTATTGAGTAGGGAAGGGGGACCTTCTGCATCATTCTGTTGCACGATTAATCCACGGGTTCTTAATTTCTGAAAACTCATTAGGCGACAGGCAAGATTTACGCCATTTTTCAACGACTTCTGGGATAGGTTTATTCTGCATCCTGTAATATGTCCAGAGCGCTGCTGCCAGCTCTGATGAATAGAGCCGGACCTCCAGTTTTTTATCAAAATCCGAATCTGAATTGTCGTACGTCTCAAAATTTGGATTTTCAATTTTGTATGCCGTATCAGTAAGGAGCCTATTAAGTCGTTTTAGGACGGCATCTTCCAGGCTGGTCGAGAAACTGGCCCGCGAATGTTCCAGAACTAGAACGACAATCTGCAGTGCAAAGCTTATGAAATCTGTAGGGCACCATGTGATGTATTGACAGAGCATTGATGTCGGATCAGGTTCTACGATACTCGCATTAGTATCTTTGCCATCAAAAAGAATTCTGGCGATCGCATTGAGAGCATCTCCTTGGATGATTCCCTGATCCGAAATTAACGCTTCATGGATTCGTTTGTAGACGTCAGCCCTTTGATCGGGGAATATATGAAGACATTCCACTTCAGCTGCACAGCACGACAGCCCGTACTCCTGAATTTCCTTAAGAAGTCGCCCTAGGGATGTTTTAATTTCGTCAGATGAATCTGAACCGAGCTTCGGGCATACGACCTCAGCGAGCAACTCAACAATACGGCTAAATCTTGCTCGAAACGCCTCTCGTATTGATTGAAAGGGACTGGGCACGTTTCCCTTTTCGCTTAGCATATCTTTATCGGCATTCCACCACTCGAGTATACGCTGCAGGATCTCGGCGGCTTCTTCCGCCGTCCAGATGCATCCGCCTTTGCTGTTGGCTCCAATGATCTCGCGCACGATGTGGATATCTCTAACCGTCATTGTAACGCCAACGTTGTTCTCTTGCTCATTTTTCTGAATCGGGAAAAGGGTAGCCTTGACATAGACTTTGAAAAGATGGACAGGATCAACGCTATCGGGATGTGGAAGTTTTAAAAACGCAAATTTGTAGAAGATGGTATCATCTGGCAGGTGGTACTGATCCGTCACATGCCAGAGGGCTTCTGCGAGTTTTTTGCTTTGGACCTCGTCGAGCAGTTGTAGTTCGTGCAATGTTACCAGAGATGATACCGCCCAACGACGACGGTCTGGTTTATCTTCCGTTGCTTGCCGGAGCAAAGAAGCTACCAGGTTAGGCTCAATTTCCAAGGCCTGGGCTCGTTCCGTTTTCTGCTTGAGCTCCAGAATCAGGAAAGGGTTTGGAAACCCGTCTTCGGTGTGTGAATTTAGGCCTTCAGGGAAAGAGATTTTCAGCAAGTCCGGAAGCAGCTTGTATTGCTCCACTTCGGACATGGAGCTCACGAGCCGTTGGGTCATGTTCTTCACATTCCCGTAATTCAATTTGTCGCGTGAAGAATAGATTTCGGTAACAAACCTAAGGATTTGGCGTTTTGTCTCGACTGAACATTTGCAGCAGAGTCTCGATATGACTTCAAGTAACACCTGGGTGAGACGCACCCCGTAATTGTCCTTTAGGAAAGCATGCCCCACATGAATGTCATCCCGGCATTTATTGAGCGCCTCCAGGTATTTTTTAACGCGCAGGTCGGCTTCCTCGGAAGTGAATTTGTAAACGGATTTACGGTTGAATAAGCTATCAACGGCCTTCTCCTCTCCCAGCCGTGCCAGTGTGGCAAACGCCCAAAATGGCGAAGAGCGCGAGATTCGTTGCAGACTCGCCAAGGCGGTTTCTCCTACGATTGTTGTGTTGCCCACACAATACGGTAAGCCAACTTCCTCGCAGAATCGGAGAAAGGAATAGGCATTAAATGCTTCTTCATCGGTACTGCCCCAGTGTTGATTTTTAGTGGCCCTGCCTATATCAAATTTCTGTTTTTCAGTGACGCTTATATTTTGAACCGGCGGATTCTTTAGAGTCAACGCGAATAGTTCTAATTCCTTCCATGGGTCGCAGCGGAAGGCTTTAAGTTCATCCAAGCGTGCGTTGTGTTGTTGTAACTCATTCCTTAGCTGAGTTTCTCGTATATTACTGAGATACCAATCCCATTCTGCTTTTCTTTCTTTTTGCTGTTTCTTCTCCAGGTCATCCCAATCTTCTTTGAAACTGCTGAATTTTTTTGGTGGTTCGATAGTGCTATTCACTTGGAGATCTGATTCCGACATTTGCTTACTTGTTTTCAACTCGTTAACCAGATTGACCTTGGCAACCTCACCGTTTGATTTGGTTACGCCTCGACTCCTTTTGTCAGCCAGATATTCCTTTATTTGTTGCTTCTCTTCAGTTGTCGCTTGCTTATCAATCATCCAATCAATGGCTCTTTTGACGCAACGGAAGAGAAGCATTTGGAACGATTCAGTGGAAACCGATTGGAAGTCTGATGATGTGTTATCGTTATTATTCTTTTTGCGGGATTCGAACAACGACAAGCGAATTTGTTCATCTGTACCATTAAATTGACCCATTTCGGCAAGTGCAGATGCGCGTTTGGCGCTCCAGTACGGCTGCGCAGCGTCGGGCTGCCAGTTTTCAAGGCGTTGTTTGGCACCGGGCGGATCCAGGGTAAAAAGGCAGAAGAGAAAGCCTTCGTAATTGAGAAACTCTTTTTGTTCCACCGAAAGTTGCCGGGCAGGTCCCTTGAGAAGTGTTTCCATTTTTTTCCATTTTTCGAGATTACCCTGTTCGCGATAGAAACGCAGCATCTCCAGCGCGATGGCGAGCCACGCCTGACGGAGATCATCCCAAGGCATATCCTGACATTCCTTTTTTCCAAAGAAAAATTGGTAATCTTTACGTGTGCAGTCTTCAAAAGGCCAATACTTTTCGAGGAGTTTTTCACAATACTCTGCGACATAGTCAAAAATCGGATGTAGACATCTTTCAAATCGCCAGATTAGCTCGTATGCACATTGAATATCAAATCCAGGGGGCGTTTTTTCCGTGTTCAGTGTATGTAGTATGTAGTTAATCCAGTCTTCCGTATATCTCCACAGTGTCTTGCGGTTGTCATGTGGCAGAATCAGCCAGCCGGGATAGGTTTGCCGCTGCTGCTGCCATTCTTCCGTGATCTCCTGGATCTCTTCAATACGATCTGCCCCGTGTGAGGGAACCATATTCTGGGGGGCGTACGGCCAGTCGAGAACATTCGGTTTTTTCGACCGTATATACCAGAAAAATCGATTCAATGCCTTTTTGTTGTCGCCGTTCCCGAACCCGTCGCAACAGGAAAGGTTAACGACACCAATTCCTCGTTGTTCTAGGAGCTGGAGTTTGGCGTCCGAAAAATTGAATATTCCGATCAAATAGATTTTCTGTGTATTGTCTCTGCCGAGATTGTCGCGAATCCAGCCGATCCATTGAAGAAAATTGGGATCGTCCCCGGAAAATCCGATCAGGCAGAAGGTGTTTTCAAGAAGAGACTGCTGAACGGTATTGACGAAAGGGGCATAGTCGTATGGATAGCGCCGGTAATCCTCTTCGGTGACAACAAAGGGGCGCTCCGAAGGGAAACTGCCGTGAAGCTTCACAATTCTGGGTTTGATGGCGTAAGGGATATCTTCTTTGTTGACCACCGTTTCATATCGCCGTCCTACGACCTTGGCGCTGGCCCGTTCAAGCAGTGTATCGTAATTGGTGGTGAACACGTCCACCCATGGCAGCTCAAGCAACTCGACATGGAGGTCGGATGGTTCGGTGTCCATATCCGGAATTTTGGAGCGTATCAATTTTTCCAGCGAGGAATGATCACCGGCTGCCTGGACTTCATCCGCCAGCCGCAACACATTCAGATATTTTTGACTGGTTGGATCAGGATTAACCCCATGCGCTTCTTGATAGAAAAGGTCACCCAACTGGTTCCAATCGGGAAAATCATTCCCCGCATTTTTGCTGAAGCCAGCGCCGACCATCACGGCTGCTCGTCCTGCCCATAAACCTTTCGCAATTTCGTTAACAAAGGGGCGGATAGAATCCGGTATAATGGGCTCCTTTTCTGACAAATCAGTATTTGTTTTCAAAACTTTTCCACACTTCCTGATTGGGGATAAAAAACCTCAATCTACAAAAAACCTTGTGGCTACCGTAGTGTTTTTTAAATTAGGTGTAAAGAGAAAATAGAAATTTTTTCGAAAAAGATTTTGAAAAAAGAAAACCCGTCAGAGTGGAGAATGA
>JAQWFD010000067.1 GCA_028704555.1 Desulfobacterales bacterium | reverse complement strand
TTTGTGTAATTCAATAAGGTAGAAAAATATAGTAAAGCAAATGTTTCGTAATATGATAAAGTATGGCATTAATTCAGATGTAACCATCTGATATAATAAAACCCAACCGTTATTTGGGTTCATAGAAAAATTCTTATATTGTTAAATTATCAAATTTAAGACAAACCGTTATAAAAGAACAAAGCGGTTTTAAGTTTGATGCACAAACTGATTAAACTGGGTTATTTAAAATCTAAATATGATTTGAATCCTTCAGATGGGGTTTGTTACATTCAATCATTGATTGAATAATTGTTTATTGAGTATTCAGCTATGAGAATATACTCATAAACCGGGTGAATCAAGTTTTTTTTAACGTTTTCGTTTGCTTCTGCTTTGAGCCGATTGAGACGCCTGTCTCCCGTTTACAACACTAATCGGCAGCCAGGAGAAAAAAGTGAGGCTGGCTCTATCATCGGCCCGTGCGTCCTCCCCGCGAAGCGCTGTCAGGATCGGGACGGTCGTGAGGCGCATTTCCAGTCGGATCATTTCAAAAAGATGACAAAGGATGCATCCCTGGCAATCGGGGTTGC
The DNA here is from genome assembly GCA_028704555.1 of Desulfobacterales bacterium. NCBI lineage: Bacteria > Pseudomonadati > Thermodesulfobacteriota > Desulfobacteria > Desulfobacterales > Desulfobacterales bacterium. Next base: position 7,296 of record JAQWFD010000067.1, on the reverse strand, counting down.
CGCAGATATCCGAAAGGCGATATCTGACCGGGTGCGGTCTGGCTGTGCGTTCATCCGGAAAAAGATCGGGAAACGTATCTGGCAGGGCTGCTGGAAATTCCCGATGGGGTCATCCTTCTTTGCCGTGGTTCCGGTGGGATGCGGATAAGGTGCATCGGGAGCGCGGGCAGCTATTTTTTTCGATTTTCCGCCAGGGCGGTTTCATCGGCTCTGCCGGCCAGAAAACGGCGGGCAGTTTCAAACGTTTCCTGAATTACGGAAGTCTGCGGCAGCGCGGCCTCGATCCGGTCGAGGATGTTGCGCTGGAGAATCTGCCGGCCGGTGTGTGGAAAGTTGACATCGTATACCCAGCCCACCTGAAGCAGCTTGAAATCGTTGAGGGTGCAGACATGGCGCTTGTCAACGCTGCGGCATTCCTGCAAATCACGCAGTACGCCGGGTGAGACCTCGGGCGTATCGGGCAGGCCCAGCTCGATGGCCGGGTTTCTGGGGCCTGAGTCCCGGTGATAATATTCGGTGACCACACGGAAAATATCCAGTTTGTCTGCATCCCTGAGCAGGCGTGTATAAAAAAGTACTTCCGGGGACTCACTGGCAGGCAATTGATATCGGTTGTGATATGAGATGGCCTTGAGCAGCAAGTCGATCCAGGGACGGGGCTGTCCGTCCAGAATGGACCCGGCTTTCAGCACGGCTACGCTCAGGGCCGCATGGTCCTGGCTCCGGGAGTCGACGAACGTTTGATATTGCCGGTACTGTTCAAACCGCCCCACATCGTGCAGCAGCCCCATGATGCGTGCCCATCGGATCTCTTCATTGTTGAGCCCCAGCGAGCGGGCCAGGGCCGTGGCTTCTTCCGCGACGTACAGGGAATGGATTCGTTTTAAATCAAAGTTTTGTTGTATGTCCTGGTTGGCCGTTTGAAACTCTGCTGCATAACTGTTAAAGGCCTTTCTGATTTTTTTAAATTCCCTATCCGTCATAAGACGCCTCTTTTCCTCTACGGTATTGTCCCGGACAACTTATTGTCGGTTAATGCGTTGAACTGTAATATGCGTTATAGCACATTCAGACTATATTGTTGAAGGGTGAGATGAATCGTTACCTGGAAATTTTTTTGACCGGCCAGTGTCGGATCGGTGTTATACACGGGTTGTTTGTGGACGTTATGGATCCTGCGGGGTGCATGCATTTTTATTTGGAGGACCCGCAGATGATTGACCGGCAGGCTTTGATCCCCAGCCACAGGGGTTACCGCAAGCTGAAAAGTTTTCAGATTGCGCATCGGGTGAAAAAGGTGCACGATGGACATCATGGATCCGGTGGACGATCAAAAACAGGTTCCGGATTATCTTTATCGGTTGGACAGCACCCGTCTGGCCGAAAGCCAGAACGTAAGGGCAACCCCTCCGGCCAGAATCGCCAGACTGCCTATCAGCGTTATTTTATCGAAACCAGCAAGGGAAATGAGCCACATGCCGACGATGCCCATGATCATGGAGGTGGACATAATCAGCGAAGAGGCGGTACCGGCGTTGTTCTGGCCTACCAGTTCCAGTGCCAGGTTGTTGGAAGGCGGTCGGCACAACCCCATGGAAAAAGAAATAATCCAGTTGGGCAGAGCCAGATCCCATGGCCCGCGGTGAGGGGTGATAACCATCCAGACCCCGCTGCAGAAAATGCCCAGAAAACCAGCGGTTATCAGCTTGCCGGAGTCCATGTTTTTCACCAGTCTGGAAAACACGAGAGAGCCTGCCATAAGTCCCAATGCATTGAATGCAAAAAAGTAGCCGAACATTTTTTCGTTCAGCCCGAATCCGTTCATGTAAATATTCGATGAACCGGCAATAAAAGCAAACATCGGCAGAGAAGTCAAAGACATGGCCAGGGTGAAACCGATAAAGCGGCGGTTGTGTATGATGCTCGAATAGTTTCCTATAACGTTTCGGGTGCAGCCTTTCGTTTCGGGCCTGTACGTTTCCGGCATAAGCCATACCCCTGCGATACCGATCATGCCCAATATCGCCTGGGCAATAAAAATCCAGGGCCAGGAAAGCCAGGTAAGAATCCATCCCCCGAAAATCGGAGCAAGCATGGGGGCCAGCGCCATGATGACGGCAATGTAGGCCATAATTTTTTCACGCTGCTTTCCTTCATATATGTCTTTGCTGATTGCCATGGACATTGTTGAAGCGGCCGCCGCACCGGCTCCCTGCAGAATCCGGGCGACAATCATCCAGTGAACGTTTGGTGCCGTGGCACAGACAATGCTCGCAATAATGTATAGGAAAATGCCGGCCAGCAGAGGCGGGCGGCGGCCATAACGATCCGAGATCGGACCGTAAATGAGTATGAAAACGCAAAAGGTAACAAAAAATCCGATCAGCGTCAGATTGACCATCACCAGCGGTTGATGCCACAGTTTCTGAAGCATGGGAATTGCCGGCAGGTACATATCTGTAGAAAGTGCCGGGAATGCGGTCAGCAGTACCAGCAACGCAAACATTTTTTTCATGGAACTCTCCGGTTTCAGGGCTTCGGCAAGAATAAATTGTGCATGGATTCCGCGGGATTTCGGAGTCTCGCAAGCTCGCTTATCTTGTTCGTCTTCAAGGCGTATCAATCATTGCATACTCATTATGGGTGCTGTTTACCTCGATAATCAACGGCAATTTTCGATATCATCATTCTACTAAAATTTCTGAATTCTCATGGCTCTCTTGAATCTTCCTTTTACGCAGAAGCCAGACAACACCATAAATTACCGGTGTATCCAACACGGCAATGGCAAACTTGACAGCCCATTGTCCGATAATCAACGGAAAAACGGGCATCACCCCGTAGAAAGCAATGGTAATAAAAATAAATGAATCAAGAAGCTGAGATACAGCGGTTGACAGGTTGTTTCTCAACCACAGATGTCGCTCTTTGGTGACGCTTTTCCAGAAATGAAAGGCCCAGACATCATGGAACTGGCTGACAAGATAGGCGATAAAAGAGGCGATAATAATTCTTGAAGTGCTTCCCAGGATGGTTTGAAACGCGTCTTCACCCTGCCAGACAGGCGCCCCGGGCAGCACCAGTCCGATACGTACAAGGATCAGTACCGTCAACAGGGCAATAAATCCTCCCCAGACAGCATGGCTGGCTTTTTCTTTTCCCCAGACTTCACTGATGACATCCGTACAGATAAACGTAACCGAATATGCCAGAATGCCCGCAGGCACGAACAGTCCAAAAACCGTGATGATTTTGTTGGCCAGCACCGAGGCAATCGTGATGGAGCCGACAAAAATGCTGATGAGGATTATCAGTGCCTTGTCGTTATTATTGTTTGGGTCCATGTAAAATTTTCCTTATTGGCGCAGACGGATATCATAACGCGCTGGATCTGAAATTCCTGCCTCTTTAGACCCTTTTTTTGAGATATGATTAAAAGTTGTGTTTGAGAGGTCGGCGGGTGTCCAACGGGTAAATTTTGCAGAGCAGTAACCCGCCATTTTAAAATTGGAAATGAAAGGATACGCACATCACAGGCGAAAATACCTTAATCGACCTGAAAAAGCCAGAAACTTTTCTTGCTGATCCGTTCATGATGGCCTTGCGGTAAGGTGCCAGGCGTTTGAAATCACATCTGCCGGCGGCATGTGTTATCGTTAAGTTTCAAAATCAATGCATATGACATTCAGGGAAGTGTTGGCTTAAATTTCTGAAACAACGACCCCGCAACTAACCCCGCAAGTTGAACGACTTCTTGAAATCCTTCAGGGGAAAATGACACGGGTGAAAAATAATGGAAAAACTGGGTTTAAAAGACAGAATGCATTTCAGCAGAGGCCATCCGGCGTGTGCTTTGGAAAGCGGGGGTATCGAAATGGCCACCTCTGAAAAATCCAACAGCCGTCTGCAGAAGTACCTGGCCGGTCCACCAGATCTATGGCTTTCATGATTGCTGAAAAAAGCTGATGGATATTCAAGATTTGTATTGTTTCGTAATATTATTCGAGACAGTAAATTCAAAGCAGTAAAGATCGTTTGACATCGTTTTGTAACATTGTATAGTACTCAAAATGTTTTAATTCGGGAGTGGGCCATCATTTTCTCGTTTCGCTTTTGGTAAAGGCTGGCGGTGCTACGAACAAAGCAAGACAGGATCAGTCTGAATGAGCAAAAAGAATGGAAATAACAAGTCGGTCGATCTGGATATCGGAACGCTCTCCAGTCATCTCTGGGAGGCGGCAAATATTCTGCGCGGACCTGTTGATGCGGCTGACTTCAAGACCTACATTTTCCCGCTGCTCTTCTTCAAGCGCATCTCCGATGTCTACGACGAAGAGTTTGCCGTTGCACTGGAAGAATCCGATGGTGACGTAGAATTTGCCCAATTCCCGGAGAACCATCGCTTTCAAATTCCTGAGGGTTGGCACTGGAAAGACGTCCGAGCCAAGAGCGACAATATCGGCCATGCGCTTCAGAAGGCCATGCGCTGTATCGAACAGACTAACCCGGACACGCTGCACGGGATCTTCGGGGATGCCCAGTGGACCAACAAGGATCGTCTCTCCGATGCCCTCCTCAAGGATTTGATCGAACATTTTTCGGCCTTGCGACTCAGCAATGACAATTGCATGGCGGATATTCTCGGTCAGGCTTATGAGTACCTGATCAAGAAGTTCGCCGATCTGACCAATAAAAAGGCCGGAGAATTTTATACTCCGCGCTCGGTCGTTGCCCTCATGGTAAATATCCTCGACCCGCAGGCCGGCGACACCATCTATGACCCGGCCTGCGGTACCGGTGGCATGCTTCTCGAAGCCCTTCACCATGTGAAGGAGCACGGCGGCGACGAGAACCTGATGCTCGGCAAGCTCTATGGCCAGGAAAAGAATCTGACCACCTCCTCCATCGCCCGGATGAACCTGTTCCTCCACGGCGCGGAAGATTTCCATATCGAACGTGGCGATACCCTCCGCCAGCCCGCATTCTACTCCGGCGACAGCCTTGCCGTATTCGATTGTGTCATCGCCAATCCGCCATTCTCCCTGAAGAACTGGGGGGACGCCGTCTGGGTCAATGAGCCATACGGCCGAAACTTCGCCGGGCTACCACCGGCCAAATACGGTGATTTTGCCTGGGTCCAGCATATGATCAAATCCATGGCCCGCAAGACGGGACGAATGGCTGTGGTGCTCCCTCATGGCGTGCTGTTTCGGATGTCCAGAGAAGGGGAAATTAGGCGCAAGCTGCTGGAGATGGACATCCTCGAAGCCGTGATCGGTCTCGGACCAAATCTTTTTTACGGCACCGGGCTGGCCGCCTGCATTCTTGTATTCCGTGAAACCAAGCCCCGGGAGCATCGCCAGAAGGTGCTCTTTATCGATGCCTCCAAGGCATTTAAGACCGGCCGGGCACAGAATGAACTCCTGCCGGAGCATGTGGAGAACATCCGTCGCTGGTATCAGGACTATCAGGATGTTGAAGGCGTCTGCCGCGTTGTTACGCTGGACGAGATCCGGGAGAATGATTTCAACCTGAATATTCCCCGCTATGTGGAGCCCGTGATCGAAGAGGAGTCCATCACTGTTGATCAGGCCATTTCCAATCTCAGGGAATCCCTGTCCGTAGCATATGCCGCCGAAGATCGTCTCAATAGACTCTTAAAACAGTATGGGATTTGTGAATGAAAAATAATCCCATGATCCAGACTGTTCTTGATGATGTTATTCAGGAGATTGCTGCAAAGAAGTCCATAATGACAGATGATCATATATCTTTATGGGATGATGTTATTGATCATATAATTAAGGGGTCTTCCTTTGTTGAAAGCATGCTCTTCAGCTTTGTCGATTCATGTATCTATAACCAAATAGAAGCGTTAACGATAGAGGAGCAAGAGGGACTTTGGTGGGAGACAACGCCTGGGAAAAATATGGAATTTGAGGTGGAGTGGGCGCAGAAGCATTCTTCGGATCAATTGGACAAACTCGGAGTTCCCGAGTCAGAAGAGATGCGTGATAATATAGTGGATTTTCTGCGTAATGAGTTAGGCCTTCGCGCTGAAGCAGAAGCGATGAAAAGGGAGACAGGTTATTGATCACCCAATCTGAACTTGAATCCTATCTCTGGGGCGTTGCGACCCTGCTGCGCGGGCATATTGACGCCGGTGACTACAAGCAGTTTATCTTTCCGCTGCTTTTCTATAAACGTCTCTGTGATGTGTATGACGAGGAACTTACCGAGGCGCTGGAGGAATCCGGCGGAGATCAGGAATATGCAAAATTGCCGGAGCAGCACCGCTTTCAGATCCCGCATGAGGCGCACTGGAAGGTTATCCGCACCAAGGTTAAAAACGTCGGTAAGGCCATTCAGGATGCTCTGCGGGATATCGAAAAGGCTAACCCGGATACCCTCTACGGCGTGTTCGGTGATGCCCAGTGGACCAACAAAGACCGCTTGCCGGATCACATGCTCCGGGAATTGCTCGAGCATTTCAGCTCGCAGACACTTTCACTGGCCAACTGCCCGGAAGATGAGCTGGGGGTCGGATACGAGTTCCTGATCAAGAAATTCGCCGACGATTCTGGCCACACGGCGGCTGAGTTCTATACCAACCGCACCATCGTGCATCTGATGACGGAGATGCTCGAACCGCAGCCGGGCGAGTCTATCTACGACCCTACCTGCGGGTCTGCGGGCATGCTGCTTTCCGCCGTCTCGCGCCTGAAAGGGCAAAGCAAAGAGTGGCGAAACCTCCGCCTGTTCGGCCAGGAACGCAACCTGCTGACCTCGGCCATCGGGCGGATGAACCTGTTTCTGCACGGCATCGAGGATTTTAAAATCGTCCGGGGTGATACGCTGGCCCATCCCGTCTTTGTGGAAGGCGACCGGCTTATGCAGTTCGACCTTGTATTGGCCAATCCGCCTTACTCCATCAAGCAGTGGGATCGTGATGCCTGGGCCGCGGATCCCTGGGGGCGCAATATCTACGGCACCCCGCCGCAGGGCCGTGCCGACTATGCCTTCTGGCAGCACATCATCCAGAGCATGAAACCCAAATCGGGCCGCTGCGCCATCCTGTTTCCACATGGCGTGCTCTTTCGCAATGAAGAGTCGGCCATGCGGGAAAAACTCATCGCCCACGACGTGGTGGAGTGCGTGCTCGGCCTGGGGCCGAACCTCTTCTACAACTCGCCCATGGAAGCCTGTGTCGTCGTCTCCCGCACACAGAAGCCCAAAGCCCGGCGCGGAAAGATTCTCTTCATCAACGCAGTGAACGAAGTCACCCGCGAACGTGCC
>JAQWFD010000066.1 GCA_028704555.1 Desulfobacterales bacterium | reverse complement strand
AGTTCTCAAACCGGCCTCGATATGTCCCACGGGGATTTTCTGATAGAAGGCGGCCAAAGCAGATACAAAGGAGGTGGTCGTATCTCCGTGAACTAAAACGACATCAGGTTTCTCATCGATAAGTATCCTCTCAATTTTATCTAGAATATCGATAGTAATAGTGGACAACGTCTGGTTGTCACGCATAATATCCAGATTATAGTCAGCATCAACACCAAATATATCCATAACCGACTGCAGCATCTCACGATGCTGCCCTGTAAGGCAAACACGGTTTTCTATCTCCGGGTGTTTTTGAAGCTCCTTGATTAAAGGACACATTTTTATTGCCTCGGGACGAGTTCCAAATATACTCATTATTTTCATTGATTATAACCTCTTTCCATCAAAAATACACGATTTTTTAGGAATGAAGCTATATATTTTTCTCTCTACTTTTAGAACTAAAGCCCTATATCTCCCTATTATCTGTTGTTCGATGATTTTATATAAAATATAATACGGATATCGTTTATTTGTATTAACAATAGCCTGCCATCCGTTCGATAAATACAAAGCCATACAATTATTCATACTAATAAAATTTTTATTATCTAAGTATAATGCCTGAATGGAATTACCTAATACTTTTGCATATTCAGGAAGAGATCCCCATAAATCATGATTAATGTAAGGATGGGGAGGAACAAATGTTTTAATTCCTCTTTTCTGACATTGAGCAGAAATACACATATCTTCACCTGCATATTTAAAGGATTGATACATTTCAGTTCCATCAAACATATAGTCGAGATATTCTTTTTTTACAAACCACGAATGACCTACAAAATCAACTTCTATTGTTTTACTATTTGGTCCACCCCATCCAACACGTAAAAATCCTCCAAATGGATATTTTACAGGATAACGCATTACTATTCCAATTGTTCCATAAACACCTTCTTGTTTCTGCATACAGCAATAACAATTTTCAAGCCATCTTTTACCTGGAATCGTATCGTCATCGAAAATACATATCAGGGGACTGGAAGCAGAGGATTTTGCATATTCAAAACGTTTCCATACACCAGTATTTTCAGTAGCGATCTTTACATTGTCAAATTTATCTTTTAGAGATGGGAGAAGATCTATTTTATAATTGTCGGAGATTCCATCTTGATAAAGCAGGATTTCTTTAGGCTTTAATGTTTGATTATTAATAGCTTCTAATTGTTTTAGTAAATTATCCGGTCTTTTATATAAATTACAAACAACAGTGACATCAAAGTTTGTTGTTTTCGGATCATACATCCAGCATTGTCTTTTGGCATATCTACTATTTTTATTCATATAAGGACGGGTAATTTTATTATGGATGTATGTATCAATGGAACTTCCAAAATCTATGTAACAATTATTCGGGTTATTCTTAAATAATTCTGCGATAATTGGTCCTGACATTGGTCCGGCTGAAACAACATAAAGTAAATTATCTCTCATGCCATACTCTGATTTAATGCGTTGCAAGAGCTTGGGTGCATCGTTCTCCCAGAACGATATGCAATCATCACCAACCGGATAATACTTTAATACATTTAATTTTCCGATTGGTTTATTTTGAGCTCTGTGATTTGCTATAACTATTGCTTCACGTTCTAAATTTTCAAATGCTTTGATAAACGTACAATAATTGCTGTTGACCCAGAGGTTGGCAAAGGTAATGTTGCGATGAGCTATACGTGATATATACCAATAATAAGCCGCGGGATCACAGCAGGGACAGGAAATACCATACCAAACTCTGGGATCACGGAGATTTAATGCATCCAAACAAGCAGAGCCAAGTTGCGACACATATCCCGGAGATTCCCAGCCTTCTTGAGCTTTAATGCTGCGGCCTTCCATTATCGCTCTTTCTCCATCACCATGACGGAGAAAGGCAATATTTTCTCCAGCCTCAATTAGAGTCCAGATCTTCTTAAATTCATCATCAAGATATATTTTTTCAGGCATAATTATGATAATTACTCTAGAGCTAATTTATTATTTTTCTGTTCTCTTCATTGTAGCACAATCTGATTTAGGTCCAACCTAAGACAAGATATAATGTAATTTTTGAAATATTTTTGTAGACTTACACGGCGTTGCAATATCAACCGAGAAATACTGACGTATGTACGAGCTGTACTTCAATTTCATGTATCATATTCATGCGTTCAAACTTGGCCCCCCCCTCCAAATTGAATCCAGATCAAAACAGCAGTATTCACTGTTTTTACTTCGTCTATATATGACATGACATAGAACATAAAAATATGGATTTTCATAGAACTGGGAGATACGTGAATTTATTATCTGTAAAATGTAAGATAGATTAATTTCTTCTATTTATTAGCAAAAAGAACTAGGAAATCCTCGATCTTACAGAAAACAAAGTACACTATTTTATTGGGTGTTCAGCCAAGCTCCTACATGATACTCTGATAAAAGCACGACGCAAACTTCAGACCATCCCCCACTCCCTCCTCATCTCCCGTACCCCCTCCACATCCACTTCACCCGAGCACCCCCCCTCAAACACACCGCCATCACAAATCACCCGTCCCTCATAATCGCACACCATACTCCGCCCGCAGTAATCCGTACCCGAAACGGGATCATACCCCATACACGCTGCCCCGATAACAAACCCCCTGTTTTCCAAAGCCCTCGCCCGAAGCAAAAGCTCCCAATCCGCGACCCGTGCCGCAGGCCAGGCAGCCTGGACCAGAACACACTCGCACCCTGCCTTCAGATATTCCCGGAACAACTCTGGAAACCGCAGATCGAAACAGATCGCACACCCGAACTTCACCCCCCCGTACTCAAATGTCACCGGCCGGGCACCGGGTGAAAAACTCCTGTCCTCCTTTCCCGGGACAAACAGATGCATCTTAGAATACTCGGCAACCACCTTCCCAGACGGACCGCACACAAGCATCGTATTCTGCGGCAGACCGCCTTCCACTGATTTTTGATACGAACCAACGACGCAGACCTTATGCCTCGCCGCAAGAGCAAGCCAGCGGTTTTTCACCGCCTCACCGGAGACAGGAGAAGCATTCGGCCGCCATCCGGTTGCATACTGCTCAGAAAACACCACCATATCAGCCTTACCTGCATTCTCGCCAAGAAAAGTATCAGCCTTCAAAAAAGCTGCATCCGGGTCATCCCAAACCTGGGTCAGCTGAGCACAACAAACACGCATACTACTAATAATGCATGCCTGGCAAAAAAAGAATTGGGTAGATTCACTCTTTTTTTGACTTTGCAACCTTGTCCTTCGTCTTGTTCGAAACATATCCGATCCAGATCGTAAAGGCGACCGCAATGATCGTCACAAAACCAGCATAGCCGAGCATTGCCGGAATACTGCTTTGAGTACCGAAAATTTCCAGAAAAATCGCTTGGATCGCAGTGTTCCATGCAAGAGCCGCAACCAGTCCAAAAGCAGCTGTGATCAGCGCAGCAAGCTTATCAATAACATCAGCAGAAAATGCCATGAAAATGAATTGGTATAAAAACTATATAAATAATTGTAATGAGGATTTACTCCTCTTTGTGAGCATTCACTGCAGAACCCGACACCCCTGGGATCGCATACTTCTTTTCAAGCCAGTTGACCCCAAACGTCGTGATCGTCACGAGCACCAGATAAAAAATACCGACTGCCGCAAACGCCTCGAAGTACATAAAATATTTACTTGCAATGATCTTTGCTGCGCCGGTAAGCTCGATTACCGCGACCACATACGCAAGTGAAGAATATTTAATCAGATAAATGAACTCATTGGAAACCCCGGGAAGAGCACGGCGCAGAGCCTGCGGGACCACAACATACAAAACTCCCTGTGCCTTCGTCATACCAAGAGACCTTGCCGCGAGCAGCTGACCCCGCTTGATCGACTGCAGTGCTCCGCGGAGATACTCCGAGTTATAAGCCGAGTTACACAAAATGAACCCGACGAGAGCAGACAGATACGAACCTAAAACGATCCCTACGGACGGCAGACCGAAGTATAGAATAAACAGCAGGACCAGAAGCGGACATCCGCGGAAAAAGATCACATACAGCTTAGCAAGCCATTTTATTGGCGCAGGTCCGTAAACCCGGGACACCGCGACCAGAAGACCCAGCAGGAACCCGAGAGGCGCCGTCATGAGCACAAGCTGGATCGTCACCCACAACCCGTCCCAGAGAGCGGGGAGCAGAATATCCTGCCAGAACGGAATCTGGGAGATGAAAGAATCCAGAACACTCTGGAAAAATCCGCTCAGCCCGTCAGAAGGCACAGGGGTACTGGTCAGATTATCCATATCACTCGTCTGCGTAACTGCCCATAAACGCGCGTGTCTTTACAAAATTCGGACTTGTCGGGATCTCCGACGGCGGACCGTGTTCAACGATCTCGCCCTTCTCCATCAGATATATCTCCGTAGCAAACGAAGTCGCAAACTTCATCTCATGCGTGACCACGATACAGGTCATTCCTTTCGCCGCAAGGGTCCGCATAACCTCCATCACCTCGCGTTTCAGTTCAGGATCAAGGGCAGACGTCGGTTCATCGAAAAGCATGACCTCGGGATCCATCGCAAGGGCCCGGGCAATGGAAACCCGCTGGGCCTGCCCTCCGGACAGCTGCGCCGGATAAAAATCCGCACGGTCGGCCATGCCTACCTGCTCCAGTTCATACATCGCCTTTTCGCGTGCTGCTTTTTTATCCATCTTTTTCACTTTCAGCAGGGCAAGCTCCACGTTTCGAACAGCCGTCAGATGATCGAAGAGATTGAAATTCTGAAAGACCATCCCCATCTTCTGCCGGTATGCATTGATCTTTTTTCCGGAGTGCACGATCTCCTCACCGTTCAGATACACAAACCCGCTATCGGGCGCGGTCAGCTGATTGATACACCGGAGAAGTGTGGATTTTCCGGTACCCGACGGACCGACGAAAACCTTTTTTTCTCCTTTGCGGACCTCGAACGAAACGGATTTCAACACATCGAGATCCCCGTACGACTTGCAGAGATTCTCGACTTTGAGAATGGGAACGTCACTCATAAACACTCAGCCTCATTATTGCCGAATCCCGGGATCCGGACTTTCTTTTCCACATATTGAATGATCATCATGCCGCCGTAATTCATCAGTATAAATATCACTGCGCAAGAGAGATACAGGATCATTGGTTCCCCAGTCCGGGAAATCACCTGACTCGTCCTCGTAAGAAGTTCAGCCACTCCGATCACATAGGCGACCGATGAATCCGTCAGAAGAACAGGATACTCATTCGACCAGCCGGGAAGAGAAAGACGAAGCGACTGGGGTAATATGATCGAGCGGATCGCCTGCCACCGTGTCATGCCAAGGGAACGTGCGGCAAGCATCTGTCCTTCGGATAATGACTGGATAGCTCCCCTAAATATCTGGGACTGATAAGCAGCACTCCTGAGCCCCAAAACGGTCACGGCCACGCCGAATGCCGGCATATCAAAGCCCATGAACGGAAAGAGCGCGAAGTAAAACAGAAACAGCAGGACGATATTGGGAAGCCCGCGGAAAAACCAGACATAGATGCCGACGAATCTGCGGATCAGGGCAGGACCGTAGACCTGGCCGAGAGTCAGCACTATCCCGCAGATAAAACCGATAAAAAGGGAGAGACCCACCAAAAGGAGGGTCACCCCCACACCTTCCAGGAGATACCCTGCGGAGTTCGTTACTGCGGAAATCGATTCAAACATAGTATCTAAAAATCCAAAAGACTGCTACCTATTTTATTGGACCTGCCATCAGAAAAAAGGTGTGGAACTATTCTTCAGCTGCCGGGAGGAGTTTGTCGCCTGCGCTGACGATCGTCCCCGAGGAAATCGCGGCATCGATCCCGCTCTCCACCCGTGCTTTTACCTGCACAGTCAGTTTGAATCCGAGGACGAGGGCTGTCTGACGGATCAGATCCTGCTTTGGCGTTGCAAACTGTTTTCCAAGAATGATCTCTGCAGCATGGCCGATTTCAAAAAGCGATACGTCATCGCAGGACCACTTCGCCGGCCGCTCGCGTGCCGCTATCTCTTTGAGGGGAACAGAATAGAATCCCTCCTCATCAGCAGTCAGACGGTCGGCATGCACCTCTTCTGTCAGAAGGGAAGAAATCTTTTTCTTGATCGCCGGCGTCATCTTCGGAACGCGGCCGAGTTCCTTGATCCTGGCATACAGCACGTTCTCTGAAACCGGGCCTTCAACTGAAACGATCTGCATGATCGCCGTTGTCAGGACCGGATCCGGGACGGATTTAAACTGATGATACTTGGCAAGATCACACTCGGTACAGAAAACATACGGCTCGAGGCTGACCTTTGGATACGCCTGCGGCTGGACCAAGGCGGGCTCTTCTTTCTTCAGAGAGGGAGACGCCGCGGCATTTTGTGATTCCGGCGCCGGATCCTTCTGCATAACTGCCGGTTCCTGGGGTCTTTGCGCCTCGGCAAGGAAATCGAGAAGGATCTTCGTGCAGGAAACCGGATGCTGGAACCACTCCGCAGACCAGATCCTGATCAGATGCCAGCCGAGTCCTTCGAGAACCTGGGTGCGTAACCGGTCGCGATCCCGCGTCACCTCTGAAGACCAGTAATTCTGCCCGTCACAGAGGATCCCGGCAAGATACACCCCAGGATCCTTTGGATCCATAACGGCGATATCGATCCTGAACCCGGCACATCCGACGTTTCTGGACACTTGGTATCCATTGTCCTCAAGCATTATGGCGACGGAATCCGGGAAATACGCAGATTCATCAGCTCCGCCTGACAAAGAACTGCATCTCAGAGAAGAGCGGTCCTCTGCATAGGTGAGGAATCTTGAGAGTGCCGCGATCCCTGAAGAAGAATCGGCATCGATAAGAAGATCTGTGCCGCGGAAGTTCGAAAACACCACACAGCGTTCCCGCGCCCGGGTGATCAGAACATTCAGCCTTCTCTCGCCGCCGGCCTGATTCAGCGGCCCGAAGTTGCGGGAAAGCCGATGATTTTCATCGAATCCGTAGCCGATACTGATCAGCATCGTGTCGCGTTCATCACCCTGGACCGTTTCCAGATTCTTCACAAAGAAATGCTCGCCGTTTGCCGGCCGCATCAGCATCTCGACCTCCGGATGATCGCGGAGCAGAATATCCACCTCGTGACGGATGATCTCCTGCTGGCGGGTCGAGAAGGTCGCAACACCGAGTGTTTTATCCGGATACTTCTGATAATACGCGATAACTGCCTGGGCAACCTCCTGTGCCTCGTTTCTGTTGACGCCCGATCTTCCGCGTTCGTAGATCGTATCAGGCAGATGAACAAAGGTAAGTCCCAGATCCGGGGTATCATGCCGCGGCGAGGGGAACACCAGCAGACTTCCGTCATAAAACTCCTCATTGGATACTGCTATAAGCGATTCATGCCGGGACCGGTAATGCCAGCGGAGTCTTCTCGTCGGATACGACTGTTTGCAGACATGCAGCAGACTCTCCATATCCCCAATGCCGGCGACAGATTCCTCATCATCCTCATTCTGATCCGCGATCTGATCAAAGAACGTCGTCGGCGGAAGCTGACGTGAATCTCCCATCACAACAAGCTGCCGTCCGCGCATCAAAGCTCCCAGAGCATCCTCGGGTCTGACCTGACTGGCCTCGTCGAAGATGATGATGTCAAACTTCACCGCGTGGGGATCCAGATACTGGGCGACCGAAAGGGGACTCATCATAAAACAGGGTTTGATCTGCTGGATAAGTCCGCCCGCCTTCTTCATCAGGGTCCTAATCGACATATGACCGCGTTTTCTGTTGAACTCGCCGGTCAGCACCCCCATCTCCGAGTCACGGGAGGCGCCCGTGTAGATCTCGGGAACGGACTTATCCAGCTTCTGAATGATCCTCGCCGCATTTGCGGAGATCGCGGCCCGGTCATACTCGGCAAAGACCGCGATCTTCTGTTCATGAGGCACCTGGGCAAATCTTGCAAGAAGCGGACGAACAAGATATGCCTCTTTCAAAAGAGC
>JAQWFD010000065.1 GCA_028704555.1 Desulfobacterales bacterium | reverse complement strand
GCCCTATCAAATTCATTATTATCGGAATACGACAATAAAGTCATATCAAGTTGAATTTTAAAATTTTTCAGAAAAACCCTGTCAAGTCTTTTTTTAGCTACTTTTTGTTTTTTCGCTGAATAGTTACGATAGGTGTTTCTAAAAATAGAAGAAAAAAGAGCAAACATTGAGTTCAAATTTATACTTCTTTATAAATGGAACGATTTGTATTATGTGAAGTAAAATTACCTCACTATCGATACACTTACAAAGGGGTTTTCGTTCAGGCACTATATATGATATCGGTGTCATGAATCTCAAAATCACGGGCATCCATGGCGCCATACGCTGTTGAAAGCCCCAGAACATAGGCACCCAGATCATTGAGACGGATCTGCATCAACCCGTCACACTGGCTCAGAAAAGGCTCTTCATCTGCGCCCCAGCAGGATCTGAATCCGGGCTTGGCATCCTTTGGATGTTTATAGGAAACATCCAGAAGCCCTAAGGTGGCGCAATATTGAAAAAGATAGATGAGCAGATATCGCAATTGTAACAGGGGCCAGGTATCATGATGGTCCAGATGGCCGTAATTTGGATCGCAGAAATAGAGTTTCCAGTCGTAGTTGGTCATCTCAAAGGTGTAAGATTCAGACAACATGAATCTTTCCATTTCATCCACCGTAATCCATCTGCCGGGTTCAAGGCAGGCCAAAGCCTCATTGATCACGGGCCGTCGGCGAACGGGTGATGTCATGGTCCGTTCCTTGACAGCCTTTTGCCCCTTGACGGCGGTAACCTGGCAGTACTCATCGATAATTTTGGTTTTTTCCCATTTTTCCCAGATCGTTTTAATTCCCTGGGCCAGATCTTTTTTCAATGCCTTGGTGCCGTCCCCGGTTAATTTGAGAAAAATTCCGTCAATGGTTGCAAGTCCTCCCCCCTGGAGCAGCAGGGGCCAGGCAAAAGCCTGTATGGGATCAAGGTCATTATCATAAAAATCCCCGTCACACAGACTGTCTGAAATTTTTTTAATGGTTGCAGCCGTGGCGCGGCCTGTGGTTGGGCTGACCCTGATTTCCTTGTTTTCCACCAGGGTAAGCAATGTGTTCAGGTTCATACAGGCGGCACGGGCTGTGTCTCTGGCAGTTAAATCCGGGGCAGCATTCAGATCATCATAATGGATCTTTTCAGATGCGGGCCGATTAATTTTTTTTCCCAGGACGGCCATCAAATCCTGCGGGATTTTCCCGTTAATAAAAAACAGATACAGCAGGTGCATTTCTCCTCTGCCCCCTGTCGATTCCACCTCGGGAAGCGTGCCGTATTTGGCATGAAACTGTTTGCTTTTAAAACAGCCATCCCAGCTGTAAACGGCCTCAGCCAGTGCATTGACTGCTATGGGATCTAATTCAGCAATAATATGGTCAAGATTTTTAAAAACCGTTGCTGTGATGTGTTCGACCAATTCAGCTTTGCGTGTGGGATTGTTTTTGCCAGAGATTTGAGTTGATCTACCCGGTATGTATCCTCCAGCGCCTGTTTCAGTGTCTTGTAATCTTCTTGAAATCGTGTCATTATTTTCTCTTTGTTATGATGCTGAATTGAAAATACGGCAATGATTGTCTTTTAAAAATTAAGCTTATCAATAGCATAAGAAACAATGACAGGTAAATACGGCCTATGGAAAAAAAGAACAATAAAACAGTTCGGTGTTACCGGCAGCTTCCCCCTGTTTTAAAAGCCATGGTCCAGATCCTTGCGATTCAGGCGTCTGAATTAAGGCAGATGGATATGATTTTCTGTCTGAATGCCCTGGAATTTGCGGATGAAGATAATATGCCCTTTGTCCAGAAGAGCTTTCAGCCCCTTGTGAAGGAACTTGAAAAACAGGGCCTTCTCATTAAAAAACCCAATGGGATAATCTGTCCTGAATCACTGAGGTCAACCGCTGTTCAGGATCTCGTAATGGCCGATCAGTTCCGGAAATTCGCTTTGGTTGTTCTGAAGACTGTACCGCTTCAAAAAACGTTTGATGGTCTTTTTTTCCGGAAGATTGAAGACTTTTACAGTGCACTTCAGATCGCTGTTTATGGGGGGGAATTCCATGTAGATATTGATCTTGTATATCATTCCGGCGCTCGCCAGTTACCCATGCTGTTTCGAGAAAACCCTCCTTTTCTGGTTCTCTTTAACCGTCCGTTTCAACCCCTGATGTTTGATCGTATCCCCCCGGAAACCGGATTAAAAGCCCTTGGATATATTCTGGCTGAGGCAGAAAAAAATTTGGAACCTCTCGGAGATGCGCTTGAATATTGTGTACAGCTATTGTCAAAAATGCCGGACCTGAAACCAGGCCATCGAACAATGGATTGCCTTTTACTCAGAGGGGAAATCAGCCTTCACCAGAAGCTTTCGGTCAAGCTTGAAGATTCCCCGTCCGGTTCAGCCCATATGGGATGGGCCCGGATGATTTGTGGCGACAATGATGGCGCCCTGGCCTGTTTTAATGATGCCCTGAGCGCCATAAAAAAAATTACCGGCAAAAGAAAAGTCTTTTTACCCGGATATGAAGGTCTGTTTTTTCTGTTTGCCCTGTTGAAAAGTACAACAGCTGAAGATCACAGGGCGGCGCTTGCCTATATTGATATTGCAGAAAAAGAGAAAAATCCCTGTCTGCCGGTCATGGCGGCCATGAAAAGCCTGTTTCAGGAAAAGCTCGGGCGTGTTGCCCTGCTGCAGGATTCGCTTGATCGCTGCATTGCACAGAACCACGGGGTTCTTTCTTTTTTAAGTATCCTTGTTATGACCTGGACGGATAAAAAAAGAGCCAAATCCCATATTTCAACCCTGGAGAGCATCAGAGAAAAAGCCTCTGAATCTGGCTATCGATGGATAGCAGCCGAGACAAGTGCATTGCTTGCGGAGCTGGGCAAAAGCATTAAAATTAACGGTGAGCGTTCAGAAAACATTCATAAAGCGTGTGGTACCCAAACCCTTGCCACTATGGTCAAGCCCATTCCCATCTGGGAGAAACATCTGAATTCCCTGATTCACATAGGTGAAGCGCTCAGCCGGAAGCCGAAAGCTGAAACAGCCCTCCAGGGGCAACGGCTTGTCTGGCTTTTGCAGCACAGCGAAAAATACAATACCTGCTATATCACCCCCCGCCTCCAGAAACGGTCAAAGGGCAGAACCTGGACAAAGGGAAGGGCCGTGGCCTTGAAAAATCTGTATGAAAATTACCCGACCATGGAAGGCCTGACGGCTCAGGACAGACAGGTGGCCAGTACCATCGTTGAGGAATCCTTTAGCAGCGGTTATCGTTATGCTTACCGTCAGACCAACTATCGCCTTGATGAGGACAAAGCCCTGCCGGCCCTTGTCGGTCACCCGCTTATTTTTCTTGAGGATGCGCTGAAAAGCCCTGTGGAGCTTGTTATGGGAGAGCCGGAGGTCCGGTTTCGTATTCAAAAAGGAAAAATTAACGTCCAGATGCAGCCCATGCCAGACGATGATAGTGACGGCGTTCTCATGGTCAGGGAAACGCCTTCCCGTTTTAAACTGGTCAGGTTTTCGGCCGAACATTTAAAAATTGCGGGAATTTTGGGTAAAAAAGGGCTGAGTCTGCCTGAACACGCAAAATCCATGGCAACCCGGGCAATTGCTTCCATCTCATCAATGGTTACAGTCAACTCGGATCTTGAAATCGGGGGAAACGGGCAGGTCAGAGAGATGGATGCTGATTCCACGCCCCATGTCCATGTGATGCCATGGCAGGAAGGGATCAAGATTGAGTTTCTGGTCAGGCCTTTTATCGATACGGGTTCCTACTTTAAACCCGGCCGTGGGGGAAGCAATGTTTTTGCCGATGTCAAAGGAGAAAAAGTACAGGCCATCCGTAATCTGAATCTTGAAAAAGAACGATCCCGCGCCGTGATTGCCCAGTGCCCCACCCTGGATCGCCTTGAGGAAGTCGGGGGGCAGTGGCTGGTGGAAGATCCTGAAGAGGCCCTTGAGCTTCTTTTTGAACTGAAAACCCACAAGGAAAATATCGTCATTGAATGGCCCCTGGGAGAAAAAATGCGGGTAAGATCCCAGGTGTCCTTCAGTGATTTCAAGTTGAGTGTTAAAAAAGATCGGGAATGGTTCAAGGCCACCGGCACATTAACCATTGACGAGAATCTGACGCTTGATCTGACCCGTCTCATGAAACTGCTCGATAAACCCTCCGGTCGATTTATCACTCTGGATGACGGCACATTTCTGGCCATTACCCTTGCACTGAAAGAGCGGCTTGAGGAACTGAAGACCTATTCCACCCCCCATGGAGATGGATTCCGATTTGCTCCCCTGGCAGTCCCTGCCATTGAAGAGCTTACCGATCAGGTGGGATCGCTGAAAAGTGATACGGCCTGGAAGGCCCATTGCAAAAGACTCAAAGAAATTATAGATCCCCAGGTTCCCGGAACCCTGCAGGCCCGTCTCAGGGATTATCAGGTGGACGGCTTTAATTGGCTGGCCCAGCTGGTTCACTGGAATGTGGGTGCCTGTCTGGCCGATGACATGGGACTGGGTAAAACGGTTCAGGCCCTTGCCGCCATTCTGCTGCATGCCGGCGACGGCCCGACGCTTGTGATCGCTCCCCTGTCGGTGATGGCCAATTGGCAGGAGGAATGCCACCGGTTTGCCCCCACGCTCAACCCCCTTGTCTTTGGCCCCGGCGACCGGCAAAAATTTCTGGATGACCTGGGGCCATTTGATCTTGTGATCTCAAGCTATGGCCTTCTCCAGGTGGAGGCAGAAAAATTGGCCGGTGTTACCTGGCAGACC
The DNA here is from genome assembly GCA_028704555.1 of Desulfobacterales bacterium. Classification (NCBI taxonomy): domain Bacteria; kingdom Pseudomonadati; phylum Thermodesulfobacteriota; class Desulfobacteria; order Desulfobacterales; species Desulfobacterales bacterium. The sequence goes on along the minus strand of JAQWFD010000065.1, from coordinate 3,386 downwards.
ATTGTGCTGGATGAGGCCCAGGCCATCAAAAATATGAAGACAAAACGGTCCAAAGCGGCCATGCAGCTTAATTCCAAATTCAGGATGATCACCACGGGAACGCCTGTTGAAAATCACCTGGATGAGCTCTGGACACTGTTTAATTTTCTCAATCCAGGCCTTCTGGGCAGCTTTAATCATTTTAAGGATTCGTTTGCCATTCCCATCGAACGGGATCAGGATAAAAAAGCCTCCGGGAGATTGAAAAAACTGATCCGGCCGTTTATTCTGCGCCGGATGAAAACCCATGTACTAAAAGAACTCCCGGAAAAGACGGAAATCACCCTTCAGGTGGAGATGAGCCGGGATGAAAGTATTCTATACGAGGCCCATCGTCTCAAGGCGCTTGAGAATATTGAGGCGGCTGATGATAAACCCGGGCAGAAGCACCTGCGGATTCTGGCGGAATTGACTAAATTGAGGCAGCTTTGCTGCAATCCTGCGCTGGTGCTTCCGGATACGGATATTCTCAGTTCCAAGCTTAAGGTTTTTGGTGATATGGTCGAAGAGCTGCTTGAAAATAGCCATAAAGCGCTTGTTTTCAGCCAGTTTGTCGGTCACCTTGCCATCCTGCGTAAATTTCTGGACGGAAAAAAAATCAGCTACCAGTATCTGGACGGCTCCACACCGGCCAGGGATCGCCAGGAGCGGATCAACGCATTTCAAAACGGGGCAGGGGATCTTTTTCTTATCAGCCTCAAGGCAGGCGGTTTTGGTTTAAATCTTACGGCCGCCGATTATGTCATTCACATGGATCCCTGGTGGAATCCGGCCGTGGAGGATCAGGCATCGGATCGTGCGTACCGGATTGGACAGAGCCGGCCGGTAACCGTCTACCGCCTGGTGGTCAAAGGCTCCATTGAAGAGCAGATTCTTAATCTCCACAAGGAAAAACGGGACCTTGCAGAAAGCCTGCTGACCGGCAGTGACATGGCCGGCAAAATTTCGGCTGAAGATCTGCTTGGGCTTTTACGGCATGCAGCGTAAAGAATGATTGAGCTCCCGCCCATGCATGGTGATTTTTCTGCAAAACATGTCAGAAATACCAGGTTGCAGCTACCGACAGCAGGGGATGTTCCTCAAAATCCTGAAAGTCTGATGGATAATCTGCCCCTTTGAACACCGTGCCCCACAGCAGCGTGGCGGAAATATCCAGATCCTGCAGGAGATTGTACGTCAGGGAAGGGGAGGCAAACAGTCCGGTTCCGTCGATGTCTCCGATGACAAAGACATCACCCCGCAGCAGGGGGGTAAGGTCAAAGCCCAGGGCGATTCCCGCATAATGCCGGTTGAAGGTCAGAAACTGGTTGGCAAGCAGGGCATAGCGGTCTTCGGTTATTGCGGAACTCAGGCTGTCCGAAAAAGCCGAGAGCAGGTCCGGGTTGCGGCTTAAGGCATTCTGGTTGTAAAAATATTCGATCAGGACATACAGCCCGTTGGAAAAGGTATATTCAAAACCGCTGCTGGCCTGAACATATGCCCCGCCGTTGTCCGGAACCGAATACAGCAGGCTTGCGCGAAGCATGCCGGCATGGACAATGGACGCCCCATCCATGCCGAAAATATTTTTCCGGGAAAGTCTCCCGCCAAGAGCAGCGATATCCGTATTTCCGGTTGTCGTTCTGATCCGCCAGACCGCATGGGTATTTTTATTGATGAAAATATTCGCATCGAGCCGGTCCTCTATCCGTTTCGGGGCATAGACAAAGCTGATTTCAGTGGCAACGCCCGGATAATATTCCACCCTCAGTGCATCGGTTCCTTTCTGATCTTCAGCGCCTTCCACAAACGTCGGTGAAATGGGATTCAAAATATCCAGGGGATTCCAGAGCCGTCCGCTGCCGAAGCGAATCTGCTGCCGGCCGGCGGTGATGGTGAAACGGCCGGTAACGGCTTTAATGTAGAGTCGATGAAGTTTTATCCGGTACAGCAGATCCTCTCCGATGGATACTTTCCGGGAATCCGTATACAGGTCGTTGAAATCCGATGGAAACCAGAACTGTTCAAAGGCGCGGGTGCCGATATGATTTGCGGCGTAAATTTCATTATCGATGTCGGCATGGATAATGAAATTGTCATCGGCTCGATATTCCGGAGAAATCCTCAGGCGGTTTACATCCGTGAGAAGATCGCTTTGAGGCGGCATTTCGCTGTCAGTCGAGGCCTCATCAGATGATGTATAAATGAACTGGTTCTTGTACTGGCCTTTGAGGGAAAATACCGGCTGCTGATCCTCAAATTCCAGCAGGTTGTCTTCCGGAGAATATGAAAGGGAGTTTCCGGGCTGAGCGGCATCCGCTGAGGATAACAACAGGAGGGGAGATAACATCAATGCTGAAAACAGAATCAATCGGAAACCATGGATGAAAAGAAGCTGCCGGAAGGATTCCGGAGGCATGAGATGCCCGAAAACTGAACGGTATAAGGATAAAATGGTCTGATAGGGATTAAACATTAAACATGGTTACCCGTTATTCGCGATTGCCGGCAGATTTTCGGACATCTGAAACGATCTGGCCGTCTATCATGTTGATCAGTCGATCCGATCGCTCCATTACCATTGGATCATGAGTCGAAAATAAAAAGGTGATCTGTTTTTTCCGGTTCAACGCATGCATCATATCCAGCAGGTGCGCGCCGGTTTTCTGATCCAGATTGGCGGTGGGTTCATCTGCCAGCACAATATCCGGCTCCGAGACAATGGCCCTGGCAACTGCCACCCGCTGCTGCTGACCGCCGGACAGCTCGTGGGGCCGCCGGTCCATTTCGTTTTCAAGGCCGACTTCTTTGAGCACATGTGTTGAACGGGCCTGGCGGTCTTTTCCAGAGATTCCCTGCAGCATCAGAATATATTCTACATTTTCAAGAGCGGACAGTACCGGAATCAGATTATATGCCTGAAAGACAAAACCGATTTTATGAAGCCGCAATTCAGCGGTTTGCTTAGGCTTCAGTTCGTTCAGCAAAATATCTCCGATCCGGACATTTCCGGACGTTGGACAGTCAAGGCCGCCGATGATATTCAGCAGGGTGGTTTTTCCGGACCCGGACGGGCCGGCTATGGCCGCAAATTCACCAGTCTCGACCGTAAGATCGATCCCCCGGAGTGCGGGCACTGTTTTTCCATAGGCCTGATAATTTTTATGAATTGCCTCAAGTATGATAACACTCATGCCATTCATCCAATAATCGGTTCATCCATATTTATTTTTGCGAGGCCCTTAACCCAAGTTCGCCAATTTAGATCAAGGCTTGGCGTCATTCGGGGGCTTGGCGATTTTTGTGGTCACTACTCATTTTGCAGCATATCGTTTCCTCGGTAGCGGGACCTCCTTGAGTCCCAGGTT